>NZ_JBEOOL010000014.1:0-122470 GCF_040309225.1 Pseudoalteromonas sp. GW168-MNA-CIBAN-0100
CCTCGCTATGCGTTGGCGTTTCCCGTCTCAGTGGGGTCGCATTATAGGGAGATCCGAAAACAGATCAACCCTTTTTTGAAGAAAACTTGAAATAATGTGCTGCTCGTACATATTTGCATCGAAATGGTTACTTTAAACACTAAAAAGACCCTGATGGGCCTTTTTAATTAGTTTACTATGAGCTTCCACCCAAGTTTACCTTGCTGTTTAGACTCTTGTTGTAGCTCGCTGGCCATTAATGGATGATCTTTTAACCAGTTACTTTCAAACTTAAGGTCTAACACTTCATTTTTAGCAGTTAACTTAAACATAGGCAGTACATCATCTTGTCTGCGCATTGATAAGATGACTGCTATCCGTAGTAATCTCACTATATATTGCGCTAATAGACTATTTACGCCGAGTGAATTAAAACAGCCTTTTGGAAAATCAGAACGATGCGCATCTGCTACCGCTACTATTAATTTATGCTCTGACTGTGAAAAACCAGGCATATCAGTATTTTCCAAAATATAAGCGGTGTGTTTATGGTACTGCTTATATTCTATTAGTAATCCAATCTCATGAAGCTGCGCTACCGCTTTTAATAGTGGTAACCCATTTAAACTTTCAATTGGCCAATCTTTATCAATACTTACCGCTAACTGCATAGCTAAGCTTGAAACCCGACACGCTTGTTTTTGATCAACGTGATAACGACTCATAAACCCATCAACTGTGCGTTTACGAATGTCGTTATTATGAAACTCCGGAACCATGCTATATAAAACGCCTTCACGCAGTGCTCCACCCGCCAATCCCATTTTTTCTATTTCAAGAGATTCAAATAGTGCGATTAAGATTGCGAGCCCTGATACAAATACCAGTCGACGGTCTTCACTTAATCCAGGAAGGTCTAGCGCTGCAATAGTGCTAAATGCAATTGCTTGCTCTTTTATAGTGTTGAGCTTTTCAAGCGTAAGTAAATCGTCAAGATTTTGAGCGACCATAATTTCTTGAATTGCTTGCACTGTGCCAGAAGCACCAGATGCAATTTGCCATCCCGCTGTTTTATATTCTGGAGAAATTTCATCAATGACTGTACGAGCTGCTTTTATGGCTGCGTTAAAGTTACTCTTACTTAATTGGCAGTCTTTGAAATAGCGTTCAAGATAGGTAACACACCCCATATTGAGGCTTTTGTAATGTAAGGCATCAAATGCTTTACCAATTACAACTTCGGTACTTGCACCACCAATATCAATAACAAGCTGTTTGCCAGTACAAGATGAAGTATGAGCAACACCTTTATAAATTGTACGCGCTTCTAATTCTCCGCTAATAACATTAATGTTATGGCCAAGAATCTTTTCTGCATGATTTTTGAATACTTCGGCGTTAGTGGCTAGCCGTAAGGTGGCTGTTGCTACTATGGTGATGTTTTTATCTGGGATATCTTGTAGACGCTCAGCAAAAAGGGCAAGGCATTCCCAGCCTCGCTGCATTGCTTCAGTGCTCAATACGTTATCTTTATCAAGCCCTGCGGCTAATCGGACTTTGCGTTTAACACGTCCAATTGTTTGTAGACCGCCAGCAATTGATTTGGCTATAAGCATATGAAAGCTATTTGAGCCCAAATCAATAACTGCGTACACATTTTTTTGCGGTTTAAGTTGCCCCACCGTTCAAAAACCTCTAGTTACTACTACTTATACAAACGGTCGTTTACGACCGTCCTTTTTGGTAACTATTATTTGGGCGACGTCCGCTGTTATTACTACGGTTACGTGGACCTGTTGAATAGTTGCGCTTTCTTTGAATAATAGGCTGAGTTAAATCATCTAGCAATGCTGTTTTATCATAATGTGATAAAGGAATGCTGTGCTCTATATATTCTTCAATTTCATGCAGGTTATATGCATATTGCTCACATGCAAAACTAATTGCGTGGCCTGATGCACCAGCGCGGCCAGTACGACCAATACGGTGAACATAATCTTCACAATCGTCAGGTAAATCAAAGTTAAATACATGACTTACTTCTGGAATATGAAGACCACGCGCTGCAACATCAGTCGCAACTAAAAAGTCTAAGTCGCCTTTGCTAAACTGCGCTAATATAGTTTGGCGTTTTTTCTGGTTAACATCACCAGTAAGCATACCTACACGATGACCGTCTGACTTAAGCCAAGCATATACTGTTTCACAACTGTGCTTGGTATTTGCAAACACGATTGCTTTCTCTGGCCATTCTTCTTCAATTAAGGTTAACAACAGCTTAATTTTATCTTCTTGCGAAGGATGAAATAGCTCTTCTTGAATACGTTTACCCGTTTTAACGTCAGGTTCAATTTGAACATGTTCTGGGTTTGTCATGTGCTCAAAAGCTAATTCTTGTACGCGATACGATAATGTGGCAGAAAATAATAAGTTTAAACGCTTTGATGTATCTGGCATACGATCGAACATATAGCGAATATCTTTGATAAAACCTAAATCGAACATACGATCAGCTTCGTCAAGCACGACTACCTCAATTTCATTAAGGGTGTAACAGCCTTGCTTATACAGATCAATTAGACGACCTGTAGTACCAATTAAAATATCAACGCCTTTTTCTAGTTGTGCACGTTGTTTTTCGTAATCTTCGCCACCATATACTAAACCTAAGTTAAGATTACAGTGCGGCGCTAAAATTTTAGCATCTTTGTGTATCTGAATCGCAAGCTCCCGAGTAGGGGCCATGATCAGGGCTCTTGGATGTTTACTAGGTGCTTTGCTAGATTGTAATAACCGATGGCACGTGGCAGTTAAAAACGCCAACGTTTTGCCTGTACCTGTTTGAGCTTGGCCCGCGATATCGCGTCCATCACAAATAAAAGGTAGGCATTTTGCTTGAATAGGTGTGCAATATTCAAACCCATTCTCGGTTAAACCGGCAACCACTTCCGGTGCGATAGCAAAGTCTGAAAACTTTTTATCGGTTAAATGTGTCTTAGTCATAGCGTTTAAGCATAACGTTTAAACTTGCAATAAGAAACAAGAGTGTTTAAATACGCACTAAATATTTCGCCTAACTAAATCGGAGAGCGCAATGAGCGAGAAAATAATCCAAATTACTGACGATAGCTTTGAAGCTGACGTATTACAATCTGACAAACCAGTACTAGTAGATTTCTGGGCTGAATGGTGTGGACCTTGTAAAATGATCGCCCCTATTCTTCACGAAGTTGCTGATGAATACGACAGCCGTGTGACTGTTGCTAAATTAAACATTGACCAAAATGCTGGCACACCGCCAAAATTTGGTATTCGTGGTATCCCTACTTTACTTCTTTTTAAAGATGGCCAAGTAGCTGCAACGAAAGTAGGTGCTCTTTCAAAAACTCAACTTATCGAGTTTTTAGAAAACAACATCTAACTGTAAGCTAGAACAATAAAAAGGGCTTTTTGCCCTTTTTTAAATTTATTTTGTATAAAGACTGGACGCTTTGCCAGTGAACTGCTAGTTTATAAAGCCAACTAATCCTTAGTTATATTCAACAAACCTCACTCAACGATCAAAGCGATTTTGAGTATGACAACTGTAATAAAGAACCCACCAATATGCATTTACGCGAATTAAAAGACAAGTCCATTAAAGAGCTTGTAGACTTAGCTGAGTCCATGGGGCTCGAAAACGTAGCCCGCTTAAGAAAGCAAGATATCATTTTTGCCATTCTTAAATCCCATGCCAAAGGCGGAGAGAATATCTTCGGCGGCGGTGTATTAGAGATTTTACAAGATGGTTTCGGCTTCTTAAGATCATCAGAAGCCTCTTACTTAGCTGGCCCAGATGACATTTATGTTTCACCTAGCCAAATTCGCCGTTTCAGCATGCGTACTGGCGATTCAATTTCAGGTCTTATTCGTCCACCTAAAGACGGTGAACGTTACTTTGCTTTACTTAAAGTAAATGAAGTTAACTTTGATAAACCTGAAAACTCTCGAACTAAAATTCTTTTTGAAAACCTTACTCCATTACATGCAAACGAACGTTTTCGCATGGAACGTGGTAACGGCAGTAAAGAAGATATTACAGCCCGTGTACTTGATTTAGCATCTCCTATTGGCCGCGGCCAACGTGGTTTGTTAGTAGCTCCGCCAAAAGCGGGTAAAACAATGCTACTTCAAAATATTGCACAATCAATTACGCACAATCATCCTGATGTAACATTAATGGTTTTACTTATTGATGAACGTCCGGAAGAAGTAACAGAGATGCAACGCCTAGTTAAAGGTGAAGTTATTGCATCAACGTTTGATGAACCAGCTTCTCGTCACGTACAAGTTGCCGAAATGGTTATCGAAAAAGCAAAACGCCTAGTTGAACATAAAAAAGATGTTGTTATCTTATTGGATTCAATCACTCGTTTAGCACGTGCTTATAACACCGTTATTCCTTCATCAGGTAAAGTACTTACTGGTGGTGTTGACGCTAACGCATTACATAAACCTAAGCGCTTCTTTGGTGCTGCACGTAACGTTGAGGAAGGTGGTAGCTTAACAATCATAGCTACAGCTCTTATCGATACTGGCTCTAAAATGGATGAAGTTATCTACGAAGAGTTTAAAGGTACTGGTAACATGGAACTTCACCTTAACCGTAAAATTGCGGAAAGACGTGTATTCCCAGCTATCGACTTTAACCGCTCAGGTACTCGTCGTGAAGAATTACTAACAAAACCAGATGAACTTCAAAAGCTTTGGATTTTACGTAAAATTGTTCATGACATGTCAGAAATTGATGCAATGGAATTCTTAATCGATAAACTATCGATGAGCAAAACCAATGATGAATTTTTTGATTCGATGAGACGCCAATAAAAGCGTTTTAATTGAATAAAAAAAGCGCCTTAGGCGCTTTTTTTGTGTCTGGATTAAATACAGTTTAACTTTCATTATACTTTTTAAGTACACCCTGCAGCGTATCAACGAGCGCTTTAAAGTCATTTGCACTGCTTTTTTGGCTTCTGCGTAGAAGTGCTCTGTCTAAATTTTTAGCCGATTGCGCAATTTCATCCAAACCAAACATTTGTGCAGCCCCTAAGATGCGATGGCTATCTTTTTGTAGCGCATCTAAATCTTCGCTTATAAAATGCTGCGTAATCGTTTCACTCTCCAAAGCAAAGCTCTGCTTGAAACTAATCACAAGATCGCTCATATCAACTTCATTTTGCTTTGTAATTGGCTGATCTTCTGCATTATGTAGGTGACTAGAAAGCGCTTTATAAAATGACTCTTTGTCTATCGGTTTACCTAAGTAACCAGTAAACCCTAACTCTAAATAACCATCCACTTCATGACTCATAGCATTTGCTGTTAAAGCAAAAATAGGTCGCTCAAAACCACATTGCTTTAATAGCTGAAAAGCAGAACGCCCATCCATTACTGGCATTTGAATATCGAGCAATACCAAATCTGGATATTCTTTTAAGCACTGCTCTACCGCTTGCTCACCATTTTCAACAGCAATAACCTCGAGTCCCATTGAGCGTAAATAACGACTTATTAACCTACGATTATCAGGATGATCCTCCGCAAGTACGACACGACCTGCCAATTGCTTATTTGCCTTAGGAGCACTTTGAGTTTCAATCATGCTTTGAGATTTATTTACTTCTGCGCACGGTAAAAAGAACGAAAACTGACTGCCCTTTTTGTATTCGCTTTGTACGCTGATATAACCACCCATCATCGCAGCTAATTGTTGCGATAAGCTAAGGCCTAACCCTGTACCACCAAAGCGACGGCTAATGCTGTTATCAGCTTGGCTAAAGCATTCAAAAATAAGCTTTAACTGTTTAGAGCTCATACCAATACCGGTATCTTTTACAATAATAACTAGTCCTTGCTCACTCTTATTTAATGCAATAATGATCTGCCCTGAATGAGTAAACTTAATAGCATTTGCACATAAGTTTATAAGAATCTGCTTTACGCGTATTAAATCCAGCTTAGTGTAAAACTCATTACCCACTTGATTGTCTAAAATAAGATGTAGATTTTTTGCTTTTGCTTGGGTGATAAACATTGCGTGCACATCATTTACGAGCTCTACAATATCAAAGCACGAAATATTTAACTCTAATCTATTGGCTTCAATTTTACTTAAATCGAGTACATCATTTATTAAGCTTTTTAAATGGTCACTGTGACGCTGAATTACTCTTAATTCATCTTTAAGTGACTCAGGCTCATATAATTCATTAATCAAAGCATCTGTTTGCCCTAAAATAGCCGTTAGTGGAGTGCGAATTTCGTGACTAATATTAGCCAAAAACTGGCTTTTAACATCGTTGGCTTCTCTCAGCTCTTGTGCAATTGCCTGCAATTCTGCAGTACGTTGCGTAACTTGTTCTGTTAACTGCTGCTTAGCGCGTTTTTCTGCACCACGGCGATAAAGCGCAATACCAGTTACGACAACTAAAAGTAATAGTAAAAAAGAGAATAAAGTAAGCTGAGAACGCTGCGACATTTTTAGCTCTTGCACACGGCGATCTTGTTTAAGTTTTTCTATCTCTTGGTTTAATTGCGTTGCTTTAAATTGATGCTGAAGTACCGCTAGTGCATTTATAATTGCCGTACTTCTGAGCTTTCGCAACTCACTAATATATTTTTGTTGCAAAGCCATTGCGCTTGAATAATCGCCTTTACTGGCTTCAAGAAGTGCTTTGGCCCCCAAGCTCTCTCTAATTATTCGCTCACTACCATATTCATGAGCAAGTAAAATTGCTCTATCTAAATTTATTTGCGCCTCTTCTAAGTTACCCTTAACAAACTGAATTTTAGCCAGCGCATGTAGCGCATTAAGCTCTAAATTATGATTATCTATTTTAAGGGCATAGTACTCACCTAATTTAGCTTGCTCGTACGCTTCATCCACTTTTTTTAATACTAAATTAGTGTTAGCTAAATTTGTATATTGTGTAGATAACTTATTGTAATCATTAGCTGAAATATAATAGCGCAGCGCTAGCTGATAATAATGCAGTGCTAAGTCAAATTGATTACTCTCCATATGGGCAACACCCATATTGTTATATACCTGCGCAATACCGCTTTTATCATCTAATCGTTGATAAACCTTAAGTACATCTTGATAAAGACCAAACGCACTATCGTAGCGTGATAAGCGTATATAAACGCCTGCTATATTAAGTAGTATATCGGTTTTATCTTGCTCACTGCCGTACGCCTCGTAGATAGCTTTTGCTTTTAAATAAAACTCTAGGGTATCGCCTAGCTTATTCATATTAAAATAGGCCAAACCAATATTATTTAATAAGTTTGCCTGCTCTAGTAATTGCTTATTCTTTTCTGCTAATGCTAGGGTACGGGTATATTCAATAATCGCTTTTTGAAATAAGCCTTGATAAAAAAGTACAACACCTTGCATTTTAATTGCACGAAAGTGCTCATCAGGGAAGAAAGTATCCGAAGTATGTTGTTCGAGTAATTTAAAGTAATGTAATGAGTCTTTAAAATTATCAACCGATAACGCAGTATTACCCAATGCCGAATAAACAGCGACACGCTCCTTTTTGGAGGCATTTTTATTAGCAAGTAGCATGTTTGCTAATTGTAATTTAGGTTCCCACTGCACTTCGTTTTTGAATTGCTCAAATAACGAATCATTATTTTGGGCATAGCTAGGAGCTATTAGTACACAGCATATAGTAAATAAGAGGCATTTTAACTTGCCCAGCATAATTTTAATCCTTCAAACCGTTACTTATATCAGTGTAATCTTTATTGAAGATACACCAACTACTAGGGCCTAAACAATGCTTAACCCACTGATTGATGAGATTTTTGAGCTAATACTAACAAAGCAGGTTTGGCAAGTTCATACTTTAGCAGCAGAACTGACAAACCGCAGCGCTATGACCACTCTCGATAAAAGTCCTGAACGTGATTTATTTAAACGTAACTTTTTAATCATGAATGCACTGTACCAACTGCAGGCACAATTACGCCCTCAGAGTTTACTCATTTCAGCTCTGCATATCGAGCTTTTAGAAAAAGGAGATAATAGTTTAGTAACAACAAGCGAAAATTTGCGAGATTATTATTTAGATTGGCATAATTACGATACCAGTGAAGAGCAGATTGATGAGCTTTTAAATAGCTTTTGGCGTCAGTTTAAAACGACATCACCACAACAGGCTTTAAATGAAAATGAATTTAAAGCATTGGCTTTAGAATGGAAGTTACCTGAAAATTTCACTCTTAAAAATGTTCAAAAGCGCTGGAGACAACTTGCATTACAAGTGCACCCAGATAAACCAAATGGCTGTGAAGTTGAGTTTAAAAAAATAAAAATACAATACGAGCAGCTAAAGGTAGCTGCTCGTTAATCTATTAATTTAGAAGTTTAAATTAACGAGTAAGGCGGCGTGCGCGTATTTTACGCCCTTTAATATTGCCTTCGGTTAATTTACGAAGCGCAGGTTTTAATGAGTTACGCTCAACAGCAACAAACGCTACGTTATCAAGTACGTTAATTTTACCCACCTGACGACCTGCAACCCCATCTTTACCCGTTAAAGCACCTAAAATATCACCTGCACGTACTTTTTGCTTTTTACCTGAATCAATCATCAAAGTAACCATTTCAGGGCGGTATGGTGGCTTGTCTAATAAATTAAATGGTGGCATTTGCTCTGGAGTAATATCGCGTTCGTAATGTTCGCCTATTTGAGCAATTTTAAACGCTTCGGCTTCACCGTAAATAGAACATGCAATGCCCTTTTTACCAGCGCGACCTGTACGACCAACACGATGCACATGTGTTTGCGTGTCATGTGCTAAATGGTAGTTAATCACCATATCCATATCGTCAATATCTAAACCACGTGCAGCAACATCGGTTGCAACAAGTATTGAAGCACTTTTATTTGAAAAGTGAATTAACGTACGTTCACGATCGCGCTGTTCTAAATCACCGTGTAGCGAAACAGCACTAAAGCCTTCATCAGCTAAATCGTCACACACTTGTTGTGTTTCTACTTTAGTATTACAAAACACAACACAGCTTTGTGGTGTAAATTTAAGTAATAATAATTTTAGCGTTGGGTAGCGCTGCTTATTATTATCCATTTTGTAGAAGTACTGCTTAATTGTACTTTTGGCTTGCTCTTCTTCTACTTTAACCATTTCTGGATTTTTAAGTACACGCTTAGCAATTGCTTCAATAGCTCTTGGGAATGTTGCACTAAATAACAATGTTTGACGATTTTGTGGGATACGCTCAATAATTGCATCAAGTGTATCTTGAAAACCCATATCAAGCATTTGATCGGCTTCATCAAGTACCAATGTTTCAACATCATCTAAACGTAAAGTACCTTTACGAATATGGTCATCAACACGCCCAGGTGTGCCAACAATAATATGCGCGCCATGTTCAAGCGAGCCTATTTGTGGACCAATTGATACACCGCCACATAACGTTAATATTTTAATGTTATGGATACCGCGCGCTAATTTACGCATTTCAACCGCAACCTGCTCGGCAAGCTCACGAGTAGGACACAACACTAAAGATTGAATACGAAAGCGTTTTACGTTTAATTTAGCTAACACACCCAAGCTAAACGCAGCAGTTTTACCTGAACCGGTTTTTGCCTGAGCAATGATGTCTTTACCAGCAAGTACAGGCGGTAAACTTTGCGCTTGTACAGGTGTCATATGCGCATAACCAAGTGTTGATAAATTATCAACGAGTCCAGCTGGTAAAGCCAAAGATGAAAAAGCAGTTGAAGTCACAGTAAGTTCCATAGCAATAAAAATAACGTGGGGGAAAGCCCCACTAAATATGCTGCTAATAATAGCAGAATTCGTAATTAGCAACCATTAACAAACACATAATAAAGCACGTTAACAAAAGGCGTTGAAAATGATAGTAGTTTGCATTAAGATCGCGATTGTTTTTTACATATCACTGCTGGAAGCAAACAATGAAACTGAATTCTCTTTACATAGCACTATTAGCAAGCATTACAACAAACACATATGCAAACACTACCGACCTTGAACGCATAGAAGTAAAGGGTAGCTACTTTAACGATTACAAAGTAGATAACGCTAATGGCGCAATGAGAACATCAGCTTCATTACTTGAAACCGCACAATCTGTCACTGTAATAACCGACACTATTATTAGCGAACAGCTTGCCACTACACTTGGCGAAGTACTCACAAATGACGCAAGCTTAACTGCAGGCTCACAACAACGAAATCGTGAAGTATTTAACTTACGTGGGTTTGAGCTAAGCTCATCAACAGGTTATTTACGTGATGGGCATCAGCATTGGTCGCACTACCAACAACCAATCGAAATTTTACAACAAGTTGAAGTAATTAAAGGCCCATCGAGCATTTTATATGGTCAATCAGGTCCGGGTGGCTTGGTGAACATGGTTACTAAAAAGCCTACAGCACAAACATTATTTAACGCCAGTGCCGATGTAGATCAACATGGCTCAACGCGCTTTATGGTTGATGCTGCAGGTGCCTTGACTGAATCTGAAGATTTACGTGCTCGTGGTATTTTAGTTAAACAAGATGTTGATTACTGGCGTGAATACCAAAACGGTGAAAACCGCGAGCGTGACCGCTTTTTAGGTGCTTTAGTTGTAGATTACGATATTAGCGACAACGCATTAGTACGTGTGCATTACGACCGCACAGACGACGAAGCAGGTTTAGATACTGGCGCATGGATAGACGATAATGCCAATGTAATTGGTGATGATAAAACAATCCGTGATATGTCTTGGGCGTTTACCGATATAACCGTAGAAAACCTAGGTGTAGACCTAGAAGTATTTTTAACCGATAACTGGCAAGTAAAGCTTGGCTATAACGAACAAACGTTTGAGCGCCAACGCTTTGAGTCAGCACCGAATATGCCAAGTGACTTTGTTGAGGGGGACAGCTATGAGTCTCGTCCTTACGACCGTTTTGACGATTGGCAATTTAAAACTGCATTTATTGATTTTATTGGTGAATTTAAAACAGGTAGCTTACAGCACCAATTTTTAATTGGCGCAAACTCGCTTGATTATTACTACGGGCAACGTCGTACCTCTGCCGACTCTTTTGATTTTTCTGCAGGACAAGCAGAACCATCTCGTCCATCAGTAAGCTATAAAACAGATGATACAGTAAGCGAAACTGAATACGACTACTACGGAATTTACGTTCAAGACTTAATTTCGTTCTCGCCTGAGTGGCAACTATCATTGGGTGGTCGTTACGACAAACAAAATAGCACAGGAAATGATAACGAATCATTTGTACCAAAAGTAGGTGTGCTTTATCACCCAAATGCTTCTGCAACTATATACGCTAGTTACTCAGAAGGTTTTGAGCCTCAAGGTAGCGAAACACTGATTGATGAAACAGATGTAAATAACGGCATGAAATTAGATGCTGTTACATCTAAGCAAAGAGAGATTGGTATAAAATGGCAGTTATTTGATGACCGCCTAATGCTTACCAGTGCTATTTTTGATATTAGCAAAGAAGGTACTCTTGTTAGCGAACAACTTGAGACGCCTATTGGCTCATTCACAAGTGAAACAAACCAAGTGGGTGAACAACGCCACAAAGGTGTTGAAGTAAGCGCACAAGGTGCCGCTACTGACCGCTTATTTGTTATGGCATCAACTATGTACTTAGATGCTAACTTTGAACGCGATGAAGTATTGGAAGGTAAACGCCCTACCGATGCACCAAAATGGTCGGCATCACTTTGGACGCGTTATGAATTAAATGACGCCATTGCACTTAATGCTGGTGCATTTTACGAAGGTGAGCGCTTTGCCGATAGCAACAATACAATTACTAAAGATGCATATACGCGTGTTGATGTAGGTGCAACTTATAAGTTTAACTTAAGTAATACCGATATTAACTTACGCCTTAACATCGAAAACTTATTTGATAAAAGCTATTTAGGTGGTGGCGGCACAAATAATGTAACTGTTGGCGAGGGTACAAATCTTCGTTTAGCTGCGCAATTTAGCTTTTAAATAAATGCCTTAAATAACAGCTTTAAAATATAGCCCGCGTACATTTACGCGGGCTTTTTTATATCTAAATATTTACACTTAACAGCATTAAACCTATTACAAAGCCTATTCATCTCATCTATTTTTTATCATGTTTGTTACATGCTCTAATAGCGCTAATTATTAAAAAGGCCTACCAAAATGAAAAAATTAATTACCGCACTGCTGCTTACTAGCAGTATGGCTGCAAACGCTAACAGCGCCGAATTTACCCAAAAGCAATTACAACAAGTAGACGAAGTGCGCACCTCTGCACTAAATAGTGATTTAAGCTATAAATTACTAGAGTCATTAACAACTGAAGTAGGCCCACGCCTTCCTGGTACCGAAAACGATAAAAAAGCGGTTGCATGGGCTCAAGCCAAATTTAATGAACTGGGCTTTGATAAAGTATGGTTAGAAAAAGCCACATTTCCTGAATGGCGCCGTTATAGCGAAAGCGGAAAAATACTAACACCAAGCGAGCAACCACTGCACTTAACTGCATTAGGTAACAGTATAAGCACGCCAAAAGATGGGATTACAGCGCCGGTTGTATTATTCGAAACACTTGATGAATTAAAAGCCGCACCGGCGAACAGTTTAAAAGGTAAAATTGCATATATTAATTACCGTATGAACCGCGATATAGACGGGAATGGTTACGGACCTGCTGTAAAAGCACGCGGTACAGGCGCTATAGAAGCGTCTAAAAAAGGCGCTGTTGCCTACATGATGCGCTCGGTTAGTACCGGTCATCATCGTTTTGCACACACCGGTGGTAGTTACTATAAAGAAGGTGTTACAAAAATACCTAACGTAACAATTGCTAACCCAGATGCAGATCAAATAGCACGCTTAGTCGCTTTAAATAAAGACGTATCGGTAAATATTAATGTGCAAACCGAAAGCCTTGGTGAAGGCACTGGTTATAACGTGATTGGCCAATTTAATGGTACCGAAAACCCTGAGCAATATGTATTAATTGGGGGGCATTTAGATTCTTGGGACTTAGGGACTGGCGCATTAGATGACGGCGCAGGCGTTGCACTAACAATGGCAGCCGCTAAACATATTAGCGATGTAAAACGTCCTAAGCGCAGTATTCGTGTGGTACTTTTTGCAGCTGAAGAGCTAGGTCTTTGGGGTGCAAAAGCTTATTTTGCAGAGCATAAAAACGAGCTAAGCAATATTGTTGCAGCCGCTGAGTCTGATTTTGGCGCCGATGTTGTATATGCTTTTGAATCGAACGTAAGCGCAGAGTCACTTCCTGTAGTTCGCGCTATAGCAAAAGAACTTGCGCCGTTAAATATTGAGCACATTGGTAAAAACCAAGCGAATGGTGGCCCCGATCTAATTCCACTTAAAGCAGCAACGTCAGCGCCTATTTTTGAACTTGCTCAAGATGGAACAGATTACTTTGATTACCACCATACAGCTGACGATACGCTTGATAAAGTAACACCTGCTAAGCTTCGTCAAAATACCGCTGCATACGCTGTATTTGCTCTAATGGCTGCCGATGCAAAAACCACTATCAAGCCTAAAGCTCAAAATAAGTAATAACAGACATACTTACTTACAGTTTGTAGCTTTAACTAACACGCTTCTTGTTTTACCTTTAGGTAATTAAACAAGGAGCGTGCTTTATGTTACTTTTCAACACGAGTGAATCATTTCCACATTTTGCACAAATAACACGCTGCCCTCACTGCCAAAGCGACGCCTACCATTTAGTAAATAAAAGCCGCTATTTACGATTTAGCATTTTACCTATGCTTGCCTTAAAATTAAGCTATAAACGCGAGTGCTATCAATGCGGAAAAAGCGAACCTGTTAAAATACCGCAACTACCGTTAATAGAAAAACTAAGCCTACCTAAATACTTTATTGGCGTATTTTTATTGCTTTGGATTGTTTCGTTTTTTTATCAACAACACCTTGATACCGAGACTCAAAAGCAAAGCTATTTGAATACACCTAAAATATATGACACCTACTTAGTACACGCCGACAAATTTACACACGAACCCTGGACCCTAACCAATTTAAGAATTGCTCAAGTTTTAAGTTTTGATAAGCAGTTTATTACCTTTCAGATAAGCAACTACAGCTATAAACGTAATAATAGTATTACCTTGGCAATGCGTACCAGCCAACTAATTCAAGACAATTACTTCTCCACTAAAACAATCACTCTCCCTCGTGATGAAGTAAAGCGTTTGTATAAAGACGAAGCTATTTATGACGTGCTGCGACCTTATGCCAACAGCCTTTATGGCGGGTTTGTGATGTTTCCTCCCAAACCTAAGCCACTATATAAAGGTTTAAAACTCGATAAAAACAATCAACAAGGCATTATTTATTTTAAAGATAAGTTGTTTTTTGAAGCATTTAATAGCTTTAAGCTAGCTGCTGAAGCGGGTTCTCAATGGGGGCAATTAAATTTAGCGCAAATGTATCGTGATGGTCAGGGAATAGCTCAAAATTATCAACAGGCTATTTATTGGTATAAAAAGGCCATTGAGCAAAAAAATACTAAAGCACAATTTGAATTAGAATCGCTTTGTAAAATAGCTAACTGTGAATAAAGCAGCAAGTATGTTACTTGCTGCTTTAATATTTTATAACTCTAAATGTTTATCTAAAAAATTAATTACTTGTTTGTAGTAAGCAGTTCTGTGCTCTTCTTTGTAAAAACCATGGCCCTCATCCTCCAATAACACGTACTTATAAGGATGGTTAGCCTTTTTCAATGCAGCAATTAATGATTCGGCTTGTTCAATAGGGGCTCGTGCATCTTCACCTGCGTGAACTATGAACACAGCTGCTTTAAGCTTATCTATATTATAGCTAGGTGAAAATGCCTTCAAAAGCGTTTCATCAGTGCCTAAAACGTTTTCAAGATAGTTTTGTCCTGTACTACGCCCTGAAATATCACCTTCTTCAAACATTAGCGGTAGGTCATAAATACCAACTGTGCCAATTGCACACTTAAACATGTCTGGCTCTAAAATGGCGCTCTGCAAAGCTGAATAAGCACCAAAGCTTGATCCCATTATACAAATGTTGTTTTTGTTTACCGTTCCATTAGAAATTAAAAACTTAACACCATCAATAATATCAAACTGAATATCAGAACCCCACTTTTGGTAACCTGCTTCTTCGAAGTTTCGACCAAACCCACCAGAACCTCTAAAATTAACTCTTAGTACAGCCATTCCCCTACTTGCTAATAACTGTACCTCAGAATCATAACCCCAATAATCACGAGGGCCATGTGGACCGCCATGAGGCATTACAACTAGAGGTAAGTTTTTATCTTCTAGACCATTAGGAACAGTTAAATACCCATAAATAGTTAAACCATCCCGAGTTTTATATTGAATAGGTTTTGTCTTTGAAAGCTCATTTTCGTTCAGCCAGCCACGCGCTGAAAATAATATTCTTAGCTTATTTTGTACCCCATCGTATAAGTAATATTTACCAGGGTTGGTATCACTTGATGCGTAAATAACATTAATATCGCCATTAGAGGTGCTACTGACTAACTGCACTTGGTCGCCCTGCAATGCTTCTATCAAAGACTTTAAACGAACACTTTTATGAGAGTCTTTATCTATAAAAGCATAGTTTGGATAACCTAACTCACTTTCTATTGCAAATAATTCTTTTGAAACTTCATCAACCCACACTCTTTTTGGAGATACATATTGTTCTTGATGAACTAATTCAATTTCCTTAGTATTTAAATTTAGTTTATATAATCCTTCAGCCTCTCCACCAACAGAAGCAGTCATATAAATGTTGTCACCAGACTTATCAAAAGCTTTTAGTCTAATATCGCCATAACTAACCTCTCCTAAATTTAATTTCTCCCAGTCACCGCCATCTTTTGCCTTAGTATGTATTTTTGCATCTATATAATTATCTGTAGATACTGAAACTCGAACATTACCATCATGATCAGTTAAAAATTCAGCCATACGTGATGGAGACAAAGTAACTTGCTTCCTTTTGCCCGTATATACATCTACTTCATAGACAATAGTATGCGGTTCATTACTCGAGGTCCAAGGATAGGTAACTACTAACATTTTTCTTTTGTTAGTAACTAAGGGATCTAATACAAATGAAGTTCCGTATAAAGGGGTCTGCCTTTTAAGGCGTGTACCTGTTTGCATTTCACCATGGTAACCAATTAGATATTTACCTCTAGCTCCATTAGCATTTACGCCAAATATCTCACCATGATATTCAGGGTGGTCTTGCCACCCTTTTAAATACTCTTTAGTAACAACAACTCGTTCATTATTAACCCAATGATAATCACCAACTTGAGCATTTCCTTCAAAGGCAACTGCATGAAGCATTTTAAACTTTTCAGTATCAAAAATAACAAGCGCATTTTTACCTGCAACTTTATTTATAACCGCTAAATACTCGCCGCCTGGAGAAATAGTAGCGTGATTAAACTCTTTATTTTTACTGAAGTACTCCACGGGGATTTGGGGCTGCTTTGAGAAGCTAAAAAAGCTTACAAATAACAGAAGTACTAACAAGTTACATCTTAAAAGAAAATTCATCATAATTCCCTGTATTAACAACAAGAAGTCATAATATATAAAGTCTTATAAAATGTAACGAAAATGATAACTCAATGTGTCTGCTATTTTTTAAATAACTTTGTATAACCTACATGTATAAGCACAACAACTAAGCCAGCAATCACGCCTAGCAAACCATCAAACAATAGAGGCGCTAATACTTCTCCTGTACCGCCAGCAACAGATTGGGCATAGTTTGTTACATCGACTTGAGTATGATGCAGTAACTCAACACCATGTACTAAAATCCCGCCACCTACTAAAAACATCGCGATGGTGCCCGCAAATGCTAAAAACTGCATCAACCTAGGCGCTGCTGCGAGCAAGCCTTTTCCGAGTAACTCTTTAAATTTATTAGCTGACACTTTAGATTGGTTGAGTAAATAAAGTCCTGCATCATCCAGCTTTACAATACCGGCCACTAAGCCATAAACGCCAATCGTCATTATAATTGCGATAACACAAAGCACTAAAGCTTGGTTAAGTAATGTAGCGCCTGCCACAGTGCCTAAAGTAATAACAATAATTTCGGCAGAAAGAATAAAGTCGGTTCTTATTGCCCCTTTTATTTTTTGTTTTTCATACTCAACTAAATCTAATTTTTCATCTTCATCTACCACTTCATTGTGATGAGGCAAAAACTTAGCAAATACTTTTTCAGCTCCCTCAAAACACAAAAACAAACCACCCATCATTAAAAGCGGTGTTATTAACCAAGGCAGCCATACGCTTATTAATAAAGCAGCGGGTACGAGTATCGCTTTATTTAAAAATGAGCCCTTTGCCACAGCCCAAACAACCGGTAATTCACGCTCTGCTGCAACACCTGTAACCTGCTGTGCATTGAGCGCTAAGTCATCGCCTAATACACCCGCTGTTTTTTTTGTTGCTACCTTACTCATTGTCGCAATGTCATCAAGTAAAGTGGTTATATCGTCTAATAACGTTAAAAGGTTAGTGCCTGCCATAAAGCTTCCGAGCTCAAAAAATATTGCTATAAACATAACGTAAAGCGCTACTTTCACCAACGGTTAATTTTGCTTTGTTATTCTTACATTAGATTAAAATTTTGCCCTGTGTTTTAACTAACTTTTAAAGAAGATGGGAGGAAAAATGAAAGTATATTTAGCATTAATCGCTATTTTACTAAGCTTAACCGCATGTAGTGATTTACAAACCAGTACTGCTTACAAATGCGATGATGAGAGCGTAAAACTCAATATCATTAATAATTCTGAAGCCGAACTTATCTTTAACAATAAAGTGCATGTACTTAATCACGAAAAAAGTGCATCAGGGAATAAATATATAAGTGAAGAGGTACTGTTTTGGGGTAAGGGAAATGAAGCCATGCTAATCATTGCTGGTAAAAAAAGACAGTGCATCAAGGTTTAACACAAAACTAACCAATAAATTACAGCAATGCTACAATAATTAAAGACCCATTATTGTGATGAAGTTATGCGTTCAATTGCGATCAAACATAAAATAATTTTAGCTTTTACAGCCATTGGTTTATTGGTGCTAACAAGTAGTGTGTTTTTTTATTGGTCATTAAACAAAATTAGCGTTAACAATACCCGAACAGAAAAATTAGCGGTTCCTGTACAACAGTTCAGTAAAGATTTAAGGCTATCACTACTGTCTATTACCAAATTTAACGCCTTAGCTTACAGCCAAGCAAACCTTGATTTACTTCAACAAAATAAAAAACAGTCGCAAGCTGAGCAACAACAATTTAGCGATATGCTCAATTCGTTAAGCACTCAACTAAATCAACAAATAACAATGCAAAATTTACTCGCCAGTACCAACGAAGGCTTTGAGCAACTGACTAAAGTAAGTGTCGCAATGTTTAGCGCTAAAGAGAGTAAGTTTTTAGCGCAAAATTCCACCATAGAATTATCAGCAACGTTTAACGAGCAACTTTACAATTTAAGTTCTAACTTACTTGATATAGAACTTTTAGAAGTGCCTGCAAAACAGCAGGCGCTACTTAATGCTATGTTTGGAACAGCGACCCGTATAGATGATTTATTGTTTAACTTAAGCAATAATATAAAAAGCATTACTCAAACTACAAGTATCAATGATTTAAATAGTCATCAGCAAGATACTCTATTTCTACTAGATAACATCCAACCTAATTTCACCTATTTAGAGCAACAAGCGCTACCTTTTAATAATGCGTTTAACGCTAAAAATTTAACGGCTAAATTTAATCAATTAAGAGAGTTACTTAACAACAATACAGGAATTTATGCCCAACAAAATAAAGTACTCAAAAGTGCTATTGCTGCGGCTCAAAATTTTGAACACTTTCAACAGCAATTTATAACAACAGAAAGTCAGCTTATTGAACTTAATAAATTGGCTGATAAGCGCTTTAATGCATTACAAACTAATGCAAAGGCCGCCATAAATACTGGGATTAGTTCTGTAGTAATTATTACGCTTGTTTTAATTATATTGATTATCGCTATCTCTATTTTTACAACTCGCGCAATGCTAAAACCGCTTAAAAAAGTAAACCGCGATTTAGCCCGAATCGCCTCAGGTGATTTATCAAAGCGAAGCCATCCGCGCAGTAAAGATGAATTTGGTACTTTGCTAAATAACATAAATAAACTCAGTGAAGACCTTACCCAGTTAATTGGCGCAATTAGTAGTGACGCCCATGAACTAGACCGCAGCGCTATTAAAACCAGTGAAAAAGGTCAGCAAATGACGGTTGTTGCACAACAGCAGTTGGAGCGAAGCGCGCAGGCAACATCGCTTGCACAAAATATGCTAACCAACTCACAAGCGGTTTATGAACAAGCAGATAAAACATCAAGTGAAATAACCAATGCATCGCAATTTGCCAATGACGTAAACAAGATTGCTAATCAAAATAGTCTAAGTATAGAAACTTTATTACAGCGCCTTGATAAAGCAGTAGGCAGCACTGAGGAACTAGCCCAACACACTCAGCTTATTGAAGCCATTGTTGAAACAATTAGCAGCATTGCCGAGCAGACCAACTTATTGGCACTCAATGCTGCAATTGAAGCAGCGCGAGCGGGTGAAAACGGACGCGGGTTTGCTGTAGTTGCTGATGAGGTTCGATCATTAGCTGCACGTACACAGACCTCGACTAGCGAAATAAACACCATGATCCAAACATTGCAACAACACACTAAAACAACTCAAGAACACATTACCGATGGCCAACACCAAGCCAAGCAATGTGTCAAAAACAGCACTGAACTAAATAAAGCCGTAGAGCGTATTAAAAGCACATTGTTGTCTGTTAATCAGATGAGTGAGCAAATTGCTCATGCATCACATGAGCAATTGACTAACAGTAGCGACATTCAACAAATAATGGCCAAGGTGACAGAGCAAGCAACCTTGAATGCCAAAAACGCAACAACCCTAGCAAGCGAAAGTGAAGACGTAAATCAACTTGCACACTCCTTAACAAGTGCCGTTGAGCGCTTTAAGTTTTAAGTGCAAGTAATGACTTGGCTTGCATGAAATGGGTATAATACTTCAACTCTTTTGCTTAATAGCGGCCCACAATGAAATATAAAGATCTACGTGATTTTATCGATTTGCTTGAAAAAAAAGGCGAACTTAAACGTATCACCCAAGAAATCGACCCGTATCTTGAAATGACCGAAATATCTGATCGCACATTGCGTGCTAAAGGTCCTGCGTTATTATTCGAAAATCCAAAAGGCTACGATATGCCGGTGCTTACCAACTTATTTGGTACACCAAAACGCGTAGCAATGGGCATGGGCCAAACAGACGTTAGCGAGCTGCGCGAAGTGGGTAAGCTACTCGCTTTTTTAAAAGAACCTGATCCACCAAAGGGTATTAAAGAAGCTTTAGGCGCTATACCTATTTTTAAGCAAGTGCTTAATATGCCTGCAAAAGAAGTTAAAAAAGCACCTTGCCAACAAGTGGTTTTAGAAGGTGATGACGTAGACTTAACTAAATTACCTATTCAGCATTGCTGGCCAGGTGATGCAGCGCCATTAATTACTTGGGGCCTTACAGTTACTAAAGGGCCTTATAAAAAGCGCCAAAATTTAGGTATTTATCGCCAGCAATTATTAGGCAAAAATAAAATAATTATGCGTTGGTTGTCGCATCGTGGTGGCGCGCTTGATTTTCAAGAATGGTGTAAAGAAAACCCAGGGCAGCCTTACCCTGTCTCGGTAGCACTAGGTGCCGATCCAGCTACTATATTAGGTGCAGTAACGCCTGTACCCGACACATTAAGCGAATATGCATTTGCTGGTTTATTACGTGGTAGCAGAACCGAAGTTGTAAAATCTATTTCCAATGACTTGCAAGTCCCTGCCAGTGCAGAAATAGTACTTGAAGGTTACATTATGCCAGGTGAAATCGCACCTGAAGGCCCTTATGGTGACCACACCGGTTACTATAATGAAGTAGATGACTTTCCAGTTATGACTGTGACTCACTTAACGCATCGTAAAGATCCTATTTATCACAGCACATTTACTGGCCGACCGCCTGATGAGCCTGCGATTTTAGGTGTAGCACTTAATGAAGTGTTTGTGCCTATATTACAAAAGCAGTTTCCTGAAATAGTCGACTTTTACCTTCCGCCTGAAGGGTGCTCATACCGTATGGCGATTGTAACAATGAAAAAACAATATCCTGGTCATGCTAAGCGCGTGATGATGGGAGTTTGGTCGTTCTTACGTCAGTTTATGTATACCAAGTTTGTAATTGTGTGCGATGACGATATTAATGCCCGTGATTGGGAAGATGTTATTTGGGCTATAACAACCCGAATGGATCCTGCTCGCGATACAACATTAATAGAAAACACACCTATTGATTATCTCGATTTTGCATCGCCAGTCTCTGGCCTTGGTTCAAAAATGGGAATGGATGCCACCAATAAATGGCCTGGCGAAACCACCCGCGAATGGGGCGAGCCTATTGTTATGGATAAAGACACCAAAGACCGCGTAGATGATATTTGGGAAAGCCTAAATATTCTTTAAGTGTTTATATGTAAGTACATAACAGGCTATAAAATAACCCTGCAGATATGCTAGAATCGAGTCATTCGATTGCGTATCTGCTGTTTAAAGCGCTGCTAAAAGGTAAAAAATGCAAACATTAAAAGCTGAAGTTGTAGCTATCAGCCCACTTACAGAATTTGTTCACAAAGTAATTTTAAAGCCACAACAACCTGTGACCTTTGAAGCTGGCCAATACATGCAACTCGTATTGGGCGAAAAAGACAAACGTGCTTTTTCTATAGCTAGTCGCCCTTCACAGTGCGATGCAATAGAACTGCATATTGGCGCGTCAGGTGCCGATTCGTATGCAATGCAATCGCTGGAACATTTACGAAACGCCCATACCACTGGGCAGTTAGTAGACATTGAAGCTGGCTTGGGTATTTCACAGTTGCGCCTGCAATGTGAGCGTCCTATTATTTTACTTGCCGGTGGCACTGGTTTTTCATACGCAAAATCAATGGCTGATCACTTAGCTGAAATTAAGTGCGACCGTCCTGTATTATTTTACTGGGGTGTAAAAGAAGAATCTGCTTTATACGCACATACAGAAATGCAAACATGGGCCGATAGCCACAAAAACTTTGAGTTTATCCCTGTGGTAGAAAACCCATCTGCTAATTGGCAAGGTCACACTGGCTATGTACATAAAGCGGTAATGCAAGATATTGTATCACTTGAACCATACGATATTTACATGGCCGGTCGTTTTGACATGATAGGTATTGTCCGTGATGACTTTATTACTCATGGTGCAATTCGTGAAAACATGTACGCCGATGCATTCGCATTTATCAAATAATTGAAATTAACTTTCAGTTATGAATAAAGGCACCTAATCGGTGCTTTTATTTTATATAACAACAAATACTTAATAGTTAAAACCTATCAATCTCATCAACATAAACAATTTCCTAAATCCCTATCTATAAACCATACTTTGTATAGAACATCAGCGGGAGAGACCCAAATGCTAAATACAAAAGTAAAAGATTTTATGCAACGCAAGTTGCCAAATATCACACCAGATACAGAAATGACGACAGCCATAGCAGAACTACAAAAATTTAAACTACTTGGCGCACCAGTATTTGATAAAGATAAATGCCTAGTCGGATTTATATCTGAGCAAGAACTATTAAAACCACTTACGCAAAGCAGTTATTTTTGTGATGGGATGGTTAAAGTATCGCAACTTATGCAAACAAAGGTAGTGACCGTTAGCGGCGATACCAACATTATTGAGCTTGCACAGCAGATGCAGCCTGGTAAACCAAAAAACTACCCTGTTGTAGAGGGTGCTAAAGTAATAGGCATGATCAGCCGAGCAGATGTACTTAAAGCACTTTACGATAATTACATAAGCTGCCAAACACACTAAATTGCAGATAACAAAATGCCGCTTATAAAGCGGCATTTTTAATGTGTATTAAATAGAGTTAACGTGCGCTAACGATTGCTGAAAGCTCTTTTTTATCGCCATCGCTTAAAAATGCTATTTCTAATGCATTTTTTTGGGCTTTTTCCATATCAGCTTGAGATAAGCCCGCTTTAGGTGCTGCAACGGTATATTCGTACTCAATTTCAATGCCTTCAACCGCAGGGTCATCAGTATTAATACACGCTAAAATACCGTGATCTAAAAACTGTTTAAGTGGGTGCTTAGCTAAATCGTTTACTGTACTGGTTTGAATATTACTTGTTAAGCACGACTCAATACCAATACGGTTATCGCGTAAGTAATCCATTAGTTTTGGATCTTCAATAGCTTTAACGCCATGCCCTATTCGGCTTGCACCTAGCTCATTAATTGCTTGCCAAATACTTGGAGCACCGAGTGCCTCTCCAGCATGAATAGTCGAAGCTAAATAAGCATTTCGTACTTGTTTAAAGTGCTCTACAAACAACTCACCAGGAAAGCCAATTTCGTCACCGGCTAAATCAACAGCGACTAAATCATTTTTAAATGCGAGTAATGCATCAAGCTCTTTTTGACATGTTTTTACGCCATAAGTGCGCGATAAAATACCAATCAAGTTAGCTTTTATATTTGCACCCTTTGTTGCTGATTTAATACCATCAACAACCGCCTCTACAACCCCTTCTGGGTGTAAACCTTGGCTTTGTGCCATGTAGTAAGGGCTAAATCGAAGCTCTACATAATCAAGGCCTTGTGCTTGTGCATCTTCAATGTTTTCAATCGCTATGCGTCTACACGCATCGTAGTCGCCAAGTACAGTGACACCCCAATCTAACTTTTGTAAAAAAGCCATAAGGTTTGGCTCAGGGTCAATAACTTGAACATGAGGAATTAATGCCTCAACGTTATCTGCAGGTAACTCTATATTAAACTGACGACCAAGTTCTAATATGGTTTGCGCACGTACATTACCATCTAAATGACGGTGAATATCTAGCAAAGGTAATTTTCTATTGATCATAATAGCAACCCAGTTTAGTTAAATTTGCGCGCATGATACGCAGATATAGTTATTTTTCAAGTCTATATGGTTTGCGTTAAGTTTAAGCGGTCATATGTCTGCTTTTTGTGCAAAAAATAACGTTACTTATTTATTTATTTGATAAATAATGCCAAAGAGTTTTAAAAAGCGTATTTGCATCAATAGGTTTGGTAATATAACTATTCATTCCAGAGGCTAATGCCTTTTTAACGTCATCGTCATGAGCGTTCGCCGATAGCCCTATTATGGGTAAATCAATTAACCCTAAATCACAACGAATTACTTTTGTTGCTTGGAGTCCATCCATTTTTGGCATCTGAATATCCATAAGAACAATGTCGTAGCTATTTTCGGTTAGCTTTTCTATGGCTTCAAAACCATCATTAGCAATATCGGCAATACACTCTTTTGTTTTTAAAATGGCACTGGCAACATGCTGGTTAAGTGGGTTATCTTCTACTAGAAGCAACTTATAGTTTGCGAATGATAAGGTACTTACATCTATTTCGTCGTATTGCTGCTGAATTTGCTCTGCCTTTGGTAAAGGCGATATAAGCGGCAAACTAAATGTAAATGTAGAACCTTTGCCTTCATAACTGACTAAATCAATTGCACCACCCATTAACTCAACCAGCTTTCTGCAAATACTTAACCCTAAGCCTGTACCACCATATTGACGTGAGGTTGAGCTATCGGCTTGCGCAAACGGTTTAAACAATTGTTTTTGTGCTTCACTACTAATACCAATACCCGTATCGTTAATACTAAAGTAAGTCATTTTTTTCGACTGCCAAATTTTCAGAGTGATCTCACCTTCCCCTGTAAATTTAACCGCATTATTGAGCAGATTCAGCAGCACTTGTTTTAAGCGGATTGGATCGGTATTAATGACCAAAGTTGATGTTTTATCAAAATCGAGACTTAACTTTATTGATTTAATGTCAGCTTCAAACTGAAGTAAATTAAGCATTTCATCCGCTAAACTCGCTACATTAATAGGCTCTTGCATTAAGTCTAGCTTGCCTGCTTCCATTTTTGAAAAGTCGAGCACATCGTTTAATACCCGCAGTAAAACACCCAGTGCTCCATCTGCTTGTTCAATGTAACTCCTTGCTTGTTGCCAATCATTCTGTTGCAGCGCTAAATAATGCAGCCCTTTTATACCGTTAATAGGGGTGCGGACTTCGTGACTCATGTTTGCTAAAAACTGCCCTTTAATATGACTCGCTTCATCTGCTTTTTGTTTTTCTTTGCGTAATGTATGCGTTTGCTTAGCCACTTGTTCGCGAATTTGTATGTTTGTACCTGTAACTGAAATCAAAAATGTAATCAGTAACCACACAAACAACATACCTACTATTTGTGCAAGCCAATACATTAACCAAGACGTTCTAACTATTGGTTCATATAACTCGACCTGCCACATGCGTTTGCCAATCAACAATTGATATTCTTTAAACAGCGTTTGCGAGTTATCGGTATCGGCAATATAAATTGCCTGCTTTTTCCCTGGTATCGTTGTATCAAAAAAACTGACTGAAATTGAGTTGTTGTGATCAAATAATAGTGTTTGCGATAAGCGTTTCAGACTGACAATCGCTGCCACAAAACCTTGAAAATCATCTTCGGTAGACGACTCTCCAAAAACAGGATATAAAAAGAGTACACCGTCTTCAGCTGTATTTTGGACCAAGTTAATTGGCTCACTTAGTGCAAGTTCATTAAGCTCTTTCGCTTTGCTAAGCGCTGCACCTCTTACTTTACTAGAAGCTAAATCAAACCCTAAAACACCTTCATTATCTTTTAAGGGATATACATATTTTACAGGAAAGTAATTACTACGAGTACCTGCAGGTTGCCAACCTCCATCAAGTGACTTTTCTTTTATATATAAAGGTTTGCCTGTGGCTGTATTTTCATGTGCCTCAAAATCTGCGAGTTTATTTGCTGCTACATAAGGTATCCATTCAAATGCTAAAATTTCTTGGCTATAGTCCAACTGCTTTGAAGTAAATTGTTTAAACTCTTTAAAGTTCACGTCATTACTACTAGCAAAAAATGTAGCTAACAATCCTAAGTGAGCAGTAATACCATCGAGCTTCTGGCTTATAGCATTTTGCACAGTAAGTATTTTGGCTTCTTGCTTTTGAATGTCTTTTTCTTTTTTAACACTGGCAGCGCCATAAAAACTAACGCTGATTAGTATATAAATTAATAGTGAAGGTAAAATTACCAACATACGGTGGCGTACTTGCGTGTAATTAAAGGCTGCGAGCATGAGTGGAGTAAATATAAGTACACCAATACTGTCGCCAATCCACCATGCTATAAAGTTATCAAAAATAGCATTGGTCGGAATCACATTATTCAATGCTAATAAGCTAGTTCCCACACCTGCAGCAATAACACAGCATATTGGTCCTGCTACTATTAAGCTTTGAACACTGTGTTTTAAAGAAGATAAATCTAGCGGAGCCTTTATAACATTTACTATAATTTGACGACCAATCCAAGCCTGTAAAACAGAGGCTAAAGTGACGCAAATAGCTTGTAAAAGCACATTAAAATGAAGAATATCTACGGTGTTATCAAGGTGAATTAAGTTAGTACAGAAAGCACCAAGAATAAGGCCAATAAATGACTTACGTCCCCAAATTAAAAAGCTCGCTAAAGCAATTCCTGAGGGCGGCCAAGAGGCGACCGCATAGCCATCTACAGAAAGAAGTGAATTGCTAAAATACCCAGTAAAGAAGTAAGCACAAGCCAAGCTAAGGGTTAATATTAAAAACTTTCTCAATGCTTGTGCTCCTGAACTACAAAAAATGCTAAGTAGTTATAGTGTAGTCATTTATTGATATAAAACGAGCGCCTTTTCTGCTTGTGCACTATTTTTATAACTCAAAACAGCTTGTTCAGAGAACTGTTTTTTATTGTCACTATTCAGTGCTTTATCAAAAATTCTAGCTGCTAAGTCATAATCACCTTTAGCATTAGCAAGGCAAGCCAGCGCAAGTAATAGTGAATTATTTGAATCATCCTTTTTAAGGCGTTCTTGTATGTTTATTTGCAACTTAGGCGCATCGGCTGCTGTTGATTTACTTAATATATTGGCAAGCTCTAAGTGTTGCTCATTGTGCTTAACCATTTTAATTAAGTCACTTTCAATAACAGCCAATTGACCTGCTTGCGCCATTTGCATTAAATATGCGGTGTGGGCATGAGCTTGCAGCTTTTTAGGTAGCTGTTTATATTTTTCGCTCAGTTTGTCTGCATCTAACGCATTAAAGTAGGTACTAAATAACTGCGTCCACTGTGCATCAGTAAGTGCTTTTTTGCGCAGTAAACGCGGCAAAAAGTCTTCCAGCGCACTAAAGTGTTGTTGCTGTACTAATACTTCTGCATAAAGTTTTAACTCAAGTGCGGTGACTTTTTTAGCTTCTGCACTAATACGCATTTGTGACTCAATCGCGCTACTGTCGCCACTTGCCAACCATAGCTTTGCTACTTTTAATTGATGCTCTGGGCTTATTTCAAATAAACGCTCAAGTGCTTTATCTGTTTGATTATTAGCAAGCGCTGCTTTTGCAAGTAATGCTAAGCGAATATCTTCAAACTTATCTGGTACGCTATTACCCGATAAAGCCTGTTCTACGTGCTCGTAATCATCATTAATAGCACTCCACAGAGCCTGCTCAATAGCTACTTGTTTGCGCTCTTGGCTACGTGCAAAAAAGCCATGTTTAGTATTATGATAAATCGATAATAAGTAGCGGATTAGCTTATATGTTAAATATAAAACAACAGCGGTAATGACTGCCATTATACAAAACGATACTATCGTGCCTTCTATCGTCGTATTGTTAAATGAAATAAGTACATAACCTTTCTCATCTAGCACAAATGGAGTAACCGCTAGTACAACAACAATAGCTACAATTAAAATAATTAGCCCTATCATTGCGCCCACTCCTTAACCTTTTGTGTACTATTTAAGGTTATTTTTGGATTAAAATTAAGCTGCTCTTTTTCGAGTTTAGACAACGCTTTAAGTACCGTTTTGGTTGCATCATCGTCTTGCTTAAAGTACTCACCAACTAAACGTTTTGCTTCACTTAAGGCGCTAAAGAAAATACTCGCCTGCTTACTCATAAGTGCATCTTGTGCCTGAGTTATATTAAGCTTGATTCGTTGATTAATTAAATGGCGCTCTTGATCTGTAAGTAATGGCTCAATGGAAACACCTTCGTGCTGGCGAATAGTAATAAAGCTATCCACAATTTTATTCCAGCTATTACTCAGGTTTTGCTGCCAATCACTCACGTCATCACTTAAAGCATTTTCATCTATTGCAGCCGCTTCTTCTGGCAAGTTAACCGCATTAAAAACTAAATTATCAACGCTATTAAGTGCACTGTTTAGCTGTAAATAAATAGCCTCTGTTGCAACAGGTTTAAGGCTATCAAGTGTTTGTATGTCTTGCATAATAGCTTGGCGAACTTCAACTGTTCCTGGGTGTTCGCTAAGTAATGCATCTAAGCGCTTTAAAACAGCACTAGTGCCTTGGTAATCTTTTTCAGCCCATAGTTTAAATTCAGCCATACGCTGTAAGCTGGTTACTTCTTGTGGGTTTAAAGACGAGCCTTGTTGCTGCGCTTTTTGCAGGGCTGCTTTTAGCTCTTGCTGATTTTGAGCTGCACTTTCACTTAGGGTTGCGGCTACTTTTTTCTCACTATTAAACAGCGCTTGCTGCAAATTAGATTGCGCCGATTTAAGTGCTTGCAGCTCTTGAACGAGTAACTTATTTTGCTCGCTTAACTCATTAACGGCTAGGTTTCGCGCCTTACCAGCATTTAATTTTTGATAAAACTCGTATCCAACACCAGAGGCCACAATTAACGAAATAAGAAGCGCAAGTGCTGCAACCTTACTTACCTTTTGTTTGTTTTTTTCTGTCGTATTTTTTGTAGCTGCTGGCTCTTGCTTAGCTGATTTAGCTGAGGCCGTGTTAGCTATTGTTGGTGTGGCTTTTTCTGCCGTAACTGGCTTTGACTGTTCGCTCATGTTGCTACCTTGCTGATTTATGCAGGTAAACATAGCATTATCGCTAGCCCCTGCTGCAATGTGTATATTAGCCGAACTTACCTGTTGCAACTTTAAATAAGCGGCTATCCGCTCGCTTGCAACATAAAATCGGCACTGTTGTAACCATTGTAGTTGGTGTGCAGTAAGGCTTTTAAATATAGCATCAACTGCTGCATTACTTGTTATGACTATACCGTGTACATTCTGGCTTTTCCAGTGGTCTGTCCAGTTGGGGGTGATACTCTCTGTGGGTTCACGTTTGTACACAACACAATTATTTAAAAAAGCACCGCGCTCTTTCAGCGTTTTAGCTAACTCAGGGCGGCCACCTTGACCCTTAACTAACACTATATTACTGCCATCAACCTCGGCGAGTGATTTGAGCGCAAGTAACCCTTCTGAATCATACTGCTTTGGTACTGCTGCGCGCACACCAAATTGCTCATATATAATGTCGGCTGTTTGTTGTCCAACCGCATAAAACTGCGCCTTGGTATTTATATCGGGTTTTAATTGCGAAAGTGCACTGACTGCATCTTGCGATATAAATATTATTTTATCTGCATTTAACAGCGGACTAAGTTCAGTGCTGGAGGGTGTTAAATGCGTTATTTTTAATACCGGAAATAAAGACGCCTGATAACCCGCTTGCTCAAGTTGCTGTGCAAGGGCTGCGCCTTTTCCTTCGGGCCGAGTTATCAGAATATGTGTCATTTATGCGTCTCTATAAACTTCAGCTAATATTTTGTCTGCGCCTTGAGCTAGTAATTTTTTAGCAAGCTCAATACCTAGTTCTTCTGCGTCATTTACATGACCTGTTACTTCGTCACGTAAAATTTCGCTGCCATCAACAGCACCAACTAAACCACGCAAATGTACTTGCTCGCCATCAACTAATGCATAAGCACCAATAGGAACTTGGCAACCACCTTCTAAATAGCGGTTCATCGAACGCTCTGCATTTACGCGAATACGTGTTTGGGTATGCTCAAGTGGTGCAAGTAATGCTTTTGTTACTTCATCATCAATACGACATTCAATACCTACAGCACCTTGACCATTTGCCGGTAATGACACTTCTGGCTCAATGTAGTCAGCAATACGCTTACTCATTTTTAAACGAATAAGCCCCGCTGCCGCTAAAATAATAGCATCATATTGGCCATCATCTAATTTACCTAAACGCGTATTTACATTACCGCGCAAATCACGAATATCTAAATCAGGGCGAAGTGCTTTAATTTGGCACTGGCGGCGTAAGCTCGAAGTACCCACAATGGCGCCCTGTGGTAGCTCGTTTAAATTTGCAAAATTGTTTGATACAAACGCATCACGCGGATCTTCACGCTCACAAATAGTATACAGCTCTAATCCTTCTGGGAACTCTACTGGCACGTCCTTCATAGAATGCACGGCAATATCAGCTCGGCCATCTAACATGGCTTGCTCTAGCTCTTTAACAAATAAGCCTTTACCGCCAATTTTAGCCAATGGCGTATCTAAAATTATATCCCCTTGCGTCGACATTGGGACTAATTCTACGCGCACATCTGCATGAAAACGCTCAAGCTCTGCTTTTACAAATTCGGCCTGCCAAAGTGCTAAGGCGCTTTTGCGCGTTGCGATGCGTACTAATTTTGTTTTTTCTGTCATAGGGGTATCCAATTAATTACTGCGTTTAGCTAGTTTTAGTCAGCTAAAATTCTAAATTCTTTTTGGGCAATTAAATTGCCTTGCTCATCAACTACATCAACACGCCAATGGCCTGTCTGTGTGTCCATGATATTTTTTGTTGAGTACGTTCTGTAGCGAGGCGAAGTAACATTAAGTGTAATTTCAGCCATAGTTTCACCTTCAAACGACCAAACATGCTTAACTTGCTGGCCTTGAAGGTTTTTAATCTCACTAAAAAACGAAAGCCCTTCATCAAACTGACTTAATCTAATATCAGCAGCAAACACATTAGTAGGTTCACGCTTACTTACTTTGCGAGTAAGTACTGCACGGCTAATTTTACCTGTATCTATTTGCGCCCCCAATGCCACACTTGCCACTTGTGCTGTAGGTGAAAAACCTTCAGTGCCACTCAATGCACCATCATCACTTTCTAAATCTAAAAGTAAGTCGCTTTGACTGGCTGGCTCAGCTACGTTTTGAGCTTCTGCGGTTTCTTCTTGCACATCATTATCAAGGTTTGAGTTTAACTCTGTATTAATACTCTCACTTTGATCAATCACAATATCGTTGTTAGCTAATAAAACTGTATCAGTATTTACAAGATCCGCTTTATCAGGTGCATTAATTGATATGCTTTGCTCAACCTCATTCTGCGCAAATAATAACGGTTCAATGCTCGGTTGCGTTATCTCTGCGGGCTCGTTAGGAGTGTTGTTTACTGATGATTGAGGCTCAACATCCGTTACTTCAACGCTTGTCTGGTTTTGAGCGTTACTACTAAAGCTTAAAAATTGCTCCTGCTCATTTGGATGCTCACCTTGCTCTGCACTGGCTGACGTTGTTAAGCCATACACAACTGCTGCAGAGGTCATTAATACCAACATAGCAATACTCACAATACGACGCCAATTCCACTCGTAGCTTACCGTTGGTACACTCTCTTGTAGTTCGCGTTTAACATTTGCTTTAATAACTATTTTTTGACTCATATTGACCTCAGCGGTTCCAAAATTAGCTTAAACGAGCAATTAACCATTGGCGAATAGCTTGCAATTCTTCTGCGCAAACTTGGTGGGCCATTGGGTATTCTTGCCAGCTTACATCCATGTTATGTGCTGTTAATACTTCAAACGCACTTCTTCCCGCACTATGCGGTACAACGTTATCTTGGCTACCATGAGCCATAAATACGTTTAAATCAGTATGCTTTGCTTCATCAGTAAATTTTTGCGGCACACACATATAAGTAGAAAGCGCCATAACACCCCCAAGCTTTTGCTCAAAGCGCGGTGCTAAATGCAGAGACACAACACCACCTTGAGAAAAACCAGCTAAAATAATTTTATTAGCAGGTATGCCATTAGCAATTTCTTTATTAATTAACTCTTCTACCTTTGCAGCCGAATCCCTTACGCCTTGTTCATCGGCACGCTTATCTAATTCTATAGATTTAATATCGTACCAAGAGCGCATTTCCATACCACCATTTATGGTGACCGGTTGTACTGGCGCATGCGGAAAAACAAACCGTATACCAAGCTCACTTGGTAAATTAAGCTGCGGAGCTACGGGTGCAAAACCATCCCCAGAGTCACCTAAACCATGTAACCAAATAACCGTTGCTTTGTGCTCACTTTGGGCTGCATATTCTACAAATTCTAAACTCATAGTGATGATTGCCACTTAACTTCTTGGCCTGCTTGGCGAGTTGAGGCTTCATTTATAAACGCCCAAAATTCAGCGCCAGAGCGGTTATCAATCCATAACCCATCACGCATTTCAAAATGATGTCCGTTAAACTTAGTCGCAACCCATACTTGATGAAGAGGTGCTTGCTTATTAATCACTATTTTACTTTTATCAGGAAAAATAATTTCTAAAATACCTTGTGCCGATTCGTAATCTAAATCAGCTTCGCAATCATCAACCTGCTCTTCAATAGTGAACATAAGAGCTTCGGCTAATTGGTGATATTCGTGTTCAGTCATTGTTATTTCCTTTGCAGGCGAGCCGCCTAATATTGGGTACGTTTTAGCTTTGAATTAGCTTTAAAAATGTGCAGCTAGGGCCTGTTAACCTTTCAGGATTGAAATTTGTTCTATCTAGGGACGATTTAATCGCGGCGCGAGGTTTGTAACCTAGTGGACTAAGTTAAAACCGAGCAACAAAGAGTAAATCGTTCCTAGGACGAACCCAACGGGCAGCGCAAATTCAACCTCGAGAGATAAACAAGTCCTAGTGTAACAGGAATAAAATCATCCGCGAATAGCTGCATTTTTTAGATATTCTGTTACTCTGCGATTATAAAGCCAGCAACCGTATTAATCTAATGAAAGCGACACATACCTTACAATTAAAAAAACTATTAATAAGCACTGTACTGTTAAGCGCCTTAGCTGGCTGCGGACAAAGCGGTCCGTTATATTTACCAGAGCAACAAACAGAGCAAAACCAACCTCAAAATACAGCTAAACCAGCCACTACCGCTGAGCAAGCCAAAACATCGCAAAGTCAGGAGCAATAAATGGATTATTTTAACTACAAAAACAACCAATTATTTGCCGAAGACGTAAGTGTGGCAAGCATAGCGCAGCAATACGGTACGCCTTGTTATGTGTACTCGCGCGCCACATTTGAACGCCATTACTTAGCGTTTGCTAACGCCACTAAAAATCATAAAAGCTTGGTATGTTACGCCGTTAAAGCAAACTCAAATATAGCCGTGCTTAATATATTAGCGCGCCTAGGATCGGGTTTCGATATTGTATCCAAAGGCGAACTTGCACGTGTAATTAAAGCGGGAGGCGATGCTTCTAAAGTGGTTTTTTCGGGCGTGGCTAAAACAGCAGACGAAATAGCGTACGCATTAAAATTGGGGATTAAATGCTTTAACGTTGAATCAGCCTCTGAGCTTGAGCGTATTTCTGAAGTGGCTTGCGAGCTTAACTTAGAAGCACCTATTTCTATTCGCGTAAACCCCGACATAGATGCAAAAACACATCCGTATATTTCTACCGGCTTAAAAGAGAATAAATTTGGTATTGATATACAAACTGCTGTAAGTGTTTATCAACAAGCAGCGGCTTTACCTGGTTTAAAAATTATTGGTGTTGATTGCCATATTGGCTCTCAATTAACTGAAGTCAGACCTTTTTTAGAAGCCCTTGATAAATTAATGGCGCTTATTGATGAGCTAAAAACCAACGGTATTGAGCTAACTCACTTAGATATTGGTGGCGGTTTAGGCGTGCCATATAACAACGAGCAACCACCGCACCCAAGTGAATATGCAGCGCAAGTTACCGAACGCTTAGCTAACTACAAACACCTTGAACTTATTTTTGAACCAGGGCGCGCTATTGCAGCTAATGCAGGTATTTTAGTTACTCAAGTTGAATTTATTAAACAAAACCAAGACAAATTTTTTGCCATTGTAGATGCCGGTATGAACGACATGCTTCGCCCTGCGCTTTATCAAGCGTGGCAAAAAATCATTCCGGTATCAGTTCGCGACGACGAAACACCTACTCACAACTTTGATATTGTGGGTCCGGTGTGCGAAACCGGCGACTTTTTAGGAAAAGATCGTGAACTAGCGCTTAAACAAGGCGACTTACTCGCACAACGAAGTGCTGGTGCATATGGCTTTACCATGAGTTCAAACTACAACTCGCGCCCGCGTGTTGCAGAAATAATGGTAGATGGTCAGCAGCATCATCTTATTCGTGAACGCGAAACTATTGAAAGCCTTTATCAAGGTGAGAAAGTTTTACCATAAACGTTTTTGTCTACTAGCTGCTCTGTGGCATGATTAGCACAGAGCAAAACCGAATTAGAGCGCTATGTTAGTTAATTTTTCCAAAATGCACGGCTTAGGCAACGACTTTGTTGTGATTGATAACATTACACAAAATGTTTTTTTGTCGCGAGATCAAATCAAAAAACTGGCAGATCGCCATTTTGGCATTGGCTTTGACCAATTGCTAATGGTTGAAGCGCCATATTCTCCTGATCTCGACTTTCATTATCGAATATTTAATGCCGATGGTACCGAAGTAGAACAATGCGGTAACGGCGCACGCTGTTTTGCCCGCTTTGTACGTATGAAGGGCCTTACTAACAAGCATAAAATTACTGTGTCGACCAAGTCGGGCAACTTAACGCTCTACATAGAAAAAGACGGTCAAGTAACGGTTAACATGGGTCATCCAAATTTTGAGCCAAGTAAAATCCCTTTAAAAGCGAGCAAGCGTGAGCTTACTTATATTATTAGAACCGAAGAACACACTGTATTTAGTGGCGCGGTATCTATGGGTAACCCGCATTGCGTGCTAGAAGTTGACGACGTAACCACCGCGCAAGTTGATATATTGGGTCCATTACTTGAAAACCACGAACGTTTTCCACAAAAAGCGAACATTGGCTTTATGCAAGTTGTATCGCAAGAACACATTAAATTAAGAGTGTGGGAGCGCGGCGTTAACGAAACCCTAGCCTGTGGCACAGGTGCGTGTGCAGCAATGGTGATTGGTCATCTACAAAATAAGTTATCAACAACCGTTCAAGTAGATTTACCAGGCGGTAGCTTACAAGTACGTTGGAGTGGCGAAGGTCACCCAGTACGCATGACTGGCCCCGCAGAGCATGTGTTCGACGGGCAAGTAGCGCTATGAGCGAGCTAAGTAGTAAAGAACAGGTTATTGATTACTTACATCAACATCCTGATTTTTTGGTTCAGCACCCGGAGCTACTCACACAACTTGAGCTGCAACAGCAAGCTCAAGGTGCAACGTCGCTGGTACATATTCAGCAACGCCAATTACGCGAGCACAACACGCTTTTAAAAAACCAAATAGACGCTATGAGCAAGCATGCAACGCAAAACGAGCTTGTATATCGTTTGTTTAGCCAGTGTCATCGCCAACTTTGGAATCATGACGATTTTGACACTCTTGCAAATAATCTACGCAATATAATTTGCTCAAGTGAAGATGTTAACGACTGCAAATTAGTAAAATATAATCACAAATACGACGAACTTATTGCGCATCGCCTTACCCATTCTGGGCATTATTTAGGGCGTATTAATCAGCAAGAGCGCGAATTATTATTTAGTGAAGATACACAATCTGTCGCTATTTATTTAATTGGCGACACTAAACACCCTATCGCTATTTTGGCGTTTGGTAGCAGTAACGTAAACCATTTTGAGCCCGCGCAAGATAACCTGTTTGTGCTCGACTTTATAAACGCATTACACCTGCGGTTGCAAAAACTAGCATGAGTGACGATGCGCCTAATACTACCCAGTTAAGCGATAATTGGCGTACACCCATAACGCTATTTAGCGATTATTTAAAGTTTGAAAAACAATATTCAGCGCACACAGTTAATCAATACGTAAGCCAACTTGGCTTTGCAGCCCTTTATTTTAGCAAACTATGTGATGACTGGTTTGGCGTACAAGGCGAGCATATTCGCCGCTACAGCATGGCACTGCGATCAAAACAATTAAGTGGCCGTACAATTAGCTTAAAGCTCAGTTGTATTCGCAGCTTATATAAGTTTTTAAAAGCAAAAAATATTGCCGAGCAATCGCATTACCATAATCCGGCGGTGGGTATAAAAGGTCCTAAGTTTGCAAAGCCCCTACCTAAAAATCTCGACGTAGATCAAATGGCGCGCTTACTCGAAATACCCGACGACGAGCCTCTCGCAATTAGAGATAAGGCAATGATGGAGCTTATGTATTCATCAGGGCTGCGTATAAGCGAATTAGTTGGCGCTAACATGCAAGATATTAGCGCTGCTAATGGCGAAATTTTAGTGCGTGGTAAAGGCAATAAAGAGCGATTAATTCCGGTGGGTAAAAAAGCGTTAGACGCATTAAAAAAATGGCTCACAATACGCCCTCAATTTACAAAGCCCGATGAAATAGCAGTATTTTTAAGTAGCCAAAAAAATCGTATTTCGATTCGCCAAGTGCGCCTACGCATGCAAGAGTGGGGAATAAAACAAGGCATTAGCTCGCAGGTTCACCCGCATAAGCTGCGCCACTCGTTTGCGTCACATATTTTAGAATCATCTGGTGATTTACGCGCCGTGCAAGAATTACTAGGGCACAGCAGTTTGTCGGCTACACAAGTGTATACGCATTTAGATTTTCAACATTTAGCCAAGGTGTACGACAACACTCACCCTCGCGCAAAAAAACGAACTGATTAGGAAAATAAATATGATCCGATTTAATCGTGCTATTAAGCCATTTTCTGTCATGAGCTTTGATTTAGACGACACGCTATACAGCAATCACCCTATTATAAAAGCAGCCGTTAAAGCCCAACAAAATTATTTAAACGCGCTACCGGGCTATCAAGAGCAAGGTCCAAAGTACTGGCAACTATGTCGCGAACTTGCCGTAATACAAAACCCAGATCTCGCAGATGATGTAACTAAATGGCGCAAACACACCCTACGTTTAGCGCTTTCTAAACTTGGGTTTACCGCAGATGATGTAGAGCGCCATGCAAATGCCGCCTATAACGCCTTTGCCGATGCGCGCAGCAACATAGTCGTAAGCGATGACGTACTAAACTTACTAGATAACCTAGCCAAACACTTTACGCTTGTTGCGATTACTAACGGTAACGTTGAAATTGAACGCTTTAACTTACACGATAAATTTGAACTCGTACTGCAAGCAGGTATGCACGGTAAAGCAAAACCTCACAGCACCTTATTTGATAAAGCAGCCACACATTTAAACGTTGCTAAAAGTGAAATTTTACACATTGGCGATAGCCTAGATACCGACGTACAAGGCGCAAATAATGCCGGTTGCCAATCGGTATGGTTAAACGATCAAGGCGCCAATTATGCTTATAAAGGGCTGGCTGATATTGAAATAGTCAACATCCATGCTTTAACGCACTTTATTAAATAACCTACTCGTTTAAAAATAAGAGGTCACAATGAGACACTATACCAAGCTAATCACCTTGCTATTAATTGGCTCGCTTAGCCTTAACGCTTATTTATTATGGCCGCAGCCTGCGTTAACTACACCACAAAAAACGCAAAGTGCCCAGCAAAGCATATCGCCTAAACAACAAAATACGTTACTAAATACGGCAAAGCAGCAATTTAAACAACACCAATTTGAAGCCGCACTTAGTAGCTATCAACAACTCAAAAATAGCTACCCAGAAAGTGCAAAAAAACTTTATTCATCGTGGCTGATACAGCTTAAAACATGGCTAAATAGCAATTTATTACTCAGCGAGTCATTTCTCAATGCGCTATTAAATAACAGCCCTTATAACGTAGAATTACTTAACTTACAGGTTGAGTATTTAATAAATAGCGAGCAAACACAAAACGCCATTATTGCTTTATTTGAGCTTAATTCATTACAACCTGCTGATCAGCAAAGTAACGAAAATACACGTTTAAATACGCTCACTCAAAACGAATTACACACATTAACTGAGCAACAAAATTGGCAAGCTATTATTGAGCAAACACAAATTTGGCTTGATTATAAAAGCGATAACGCGCAGTTTTTATATCCGCTTGCGTACGCCCACTATCAGCAAGGCGATTTAATTAGCGCACAAGCAACCCTTGATCGAATGCCAAACCAGCACAATCTGAAAAGCCAAGTGCAAACACTGCAAGCGATGATCAATAAAGCACAATCGCTAGACGACTTTGTTGCTTTAACGCCTTACGGCGCGCATTACTTAATAAACACCGAAATAAATAACAATCTATCGACCGAACTAATGATTGATACAGGCGCAAGCGTAACCTCACTACCTACAAGTATAATTGAGCAAATTTCGCCACAACCTTTATATTTAGGCGATGTAACGGTAAACACAGCTAACGGTCAAATTGTTGTAAAACGTTATCAAATTGAATCGTTTAAAGTGGGCTCGCAAATTATTTATGGTTTTGAAGTGTTGAGCATTGAAAACACACGCGGACAAGGTTTGCTAGGGATGAACTTTTTATCGCGATTTAAATTCAATATAAATCAGCAAACAGATGAGCTAGAGTTGAGCGCTAAATAATTAAAAATCCAAAGGTAACACATGACACTAAATAACTATTTAAAAGCACTTGCTGAAAACCCAAAAAGCATTCAATTTACCGATACAATGGCTGTGATTGAAGCAAATTACGACTTTACTGCATGTGGCTTTAATAACCATGGATTACTTAGCGCTGCGAGTGAGAACAACGGCTCATGTAAAATTTTTGCGTTTGCTAAATTAAACGATTTAAGTAAACAAAATACGTTAGATTGCTTTGGTAAGTTTTACCGACAAGACGTGCTGCAAAACCCAAAAGGCGATGATCACCTAAATATTCGCACTTTTATGTTAGCACCAGAGGCAACACCTTTTTTAGGTATTACCTTTGAAGGCGAGCCACTAAAAGAAAAATAGCCAGCAAAAATTAAAGTGGCTTTTCCATAAAGTAACGCGTACCTGAGCGTGGGTAATTATTAAGTTGATACTTAACACTATAACCGCGCTTTTCGTAAAAAGGTTTTGCTTGAAAATCAAGTGTATCAAGCTGAGCAGTTGTTGCTCCTAGCTCAATAGCAGCTTGCTCAAGTGCCGTTAGCAATTTATCTGCAAGCCCTTTACCTCGTGCACTATCGCTACACCAAAGCCAACTAATCATCAGCCAATTTCCAAACACACACCCACTAATACCGGCAACAAGCTCGCCTTGCTCATCAGTAAATTTATAGCCTAATGGCACTCTTTGCGCATCAAAATGCTGGGCGTTAAATTCAACCATTTGTGCGCGAAGCGCTGAGTTTAACGCATCGATATTATCTACTTTTAATTGATACATTTATCGCCCTTAAAGAGCTGATACTAGCAAACTAGCTCAATCAATACAGGTTATTTTTACCAAATGGGACTTCAAGCATATTACTGGCTGTTTTTTCGGGTTGACCGCACATTTCATCGTAAGCACTTGTATGGCGTAGCATCATTTGTGCATAGGCTATTTTTTCAAAACGCTTTTGAATATGCAGTGGGCTTAGTGCTTTTATAAACTCACCATTTTCCTCTGTCACGTAATATTCAACATTATTTATAATTACAGAGACTTGGTATAATGCCATTTCAAGAGAATGCGCAACCACCTTTTGTAATGGCTCATGTTTTTTTAATTCTGAGAATTTCATACCCATAACAACCACCTTTTTTAAAAGTAACCTCATAGATACGCAGCTTTGCTATAATCGCGATCAAATTTTTATTGGCCGCTGACATCATACGTTATGAGTACAAAAATCCGACTAGCTAAATATATTGCCCATTCAGGTATTTGTTCTCGCAAACAAGCCTCGCGTTTAATTGACGAAGGCGTTGTGACTGTAAATAATCGCCCAGCTAATCACATTGATCACGTTGATGAGCAAGACACTGTAATAGTGAACGAAAAAGAAATTAAAGGTGCTGCCGATTTAGTTTATTTTGCGTACCACAAACCAGTAGGTATTGACTGTAAATTAAATATTGATGACCCAGCCAGCCTTATTCACCATTTGCCCACACTCACCCGTGTTTACCCTATTGGTCGATTAGATAAAGACTCTCGCGGTTTGCTTATTTTGACCAACGATGGGGATTTTTGTAATCAACTAATACATCCTGACTTCCACCAGCCTAAACATTATTTAGTCACCGTAAATAAGCCTTTAGACGATGCTTTTTGTAAAAAAATGGCAGCAGGCGTACCGGTTGATAAACACGTAACCCTGCCTTGCGAAGTTAATAAAATAGCTAGCAATCAATTTAGTATTGTTTTAAAGCAAGGGTTAAACAGGCAAATACGTAAAATGGCGCATTACTGCGGCTACAAAGTAATTGATTTATTTAGAGTGCAATTTAGTGACCTCACCCTTTCAAAACTAAACCTACCTGAAAACCAATATATACAAATTAATAAAAACGATATTTCAAAAATCTAATACCAAGTCACTTAACTACATCTCAAAAAGTTAAAAAATAAACTTGCAATTACAGATTACAGATGTAGTCTTTAATTAAAGATTACAGTTGTAGGCAATAGCATGATTGAGTTATCAAAAGCAGAGTTTGACGTGCTCGACGCACTTTGGATTAACTACCCCGCCACCGCGAGCCAAATAATTGAGCGCTTAAGCGACGATAAACAATGGCACGAAAAAACCATTAAAACCTTACTTGGTCGTTTAGTAAAAAAAGGCGCACTAACATTTGAAAAAGACGGTCGCCAGTATATTTATATGCCGTGTATGGAGCGCGCCGACTACACCTTAAAAGAAAGCCAAAACTTTATTGAGCGCTTTTTTAGTGGGCGTATTGCGCCACTTGTAAGTGGTTTTGCTAAATCGGAGCAGCTTTCTCAGCAAGATATAAACGAGCTTAAAAAAGTTATAGATGACTGGGAAAAAAACCAAAAGTAAGGGATTAACATGGTTATTCAAACTGGTTTTAATTGGTTGATTGAGCAGCAATTACTATTAAGCATTTTGTTTTGTGGATTTATTTTACTCGAGCGATTTGGTTTAAAAGCCCTTGGCTCGCGGTTTGTATATAAATTAGCATGGCTATTACCTGCGGCATTGGTGATTGCTAATTTACCAAATGCGGTTAAACCACTGCAAAATAGTAATATTAGCCATTACTTAATCACCCCTAATCAGCCCTTTACACATGAGATGGGTATTAGCTGGGCGCTCATGTATGTACTCATTACCGCAGGGTTATTAATAGCTAGTTTTATTACGCATACCCGTTTTGTTAAAAGCCTGCAGTTAACTGAGTTAACCCAATTTGAAGGCACTCTTACCGCTGATGTTAAAACTTATACCAGCCAACATGTAGCCACGCCAATGGTGGTCGGTATTTTAAACAGCAAGCTGGTGTTACCGAGTAACTACAATACCCAGTTTGATAAAGCCACATTAGCGCTTATTTTAGAGCACGAAAACGTACACATAAAACGCAAAGACAACCTAACAAACGCACTTATGTTACTACCTACTATTTTACTTTGGTTTAACCCACTAGCTTGGTTTTGTTACGCAAGCATGCGCCGACTACAAGAGCTGACTTGTGATGAACGGGTACTTAGCAATAAAACCACACAACAACATATTTTATATAGCAAAGCCTTAATAAACTGCGCGGCAAATGCGCCCACAGGACTTATGGCTTATTCACACTACGGAGATAAAAAAACCATGTTACAACGACTAACTAATATAAAACACAGTGGGGAGCGTTCAAAGCTTGCTAAAGGTGGCTTATTGCTTGTAGCAGCAAGTATGCTAAGCGGCTTAGCAATTGCAAAACAACCTGAAGTAAATAAAACGCAAGAGGAACATATTTCACCAACAATACGCATTGAACCGGCTTACCCAATACAAGCAGCCCAACAAGGGATCAGCGGCTCTGTTGTATTAAAATACGATATTGCAGCAAACGGTAAAACAAAAAACATTAGTGTTATTCAATCTAAACCTAAAGATGTTTTTGATAAATCAGCGAAAGAGGCGCTAGCAAAATGGAAATATAAAGCATCAGATTCAGGTTTTGAAGATGTACTTGTACAACTAGATTTTGCGATTAATAGTGAAGTGGCACCTACCGATTTAATTGAGCGAATTAAAGTGTCGCATTAACGCCACGAGTTGTTCAAGACTACAAAGCAAGCGCCCTTTTAGGCTGCTTGCTTTGTGGTTTTACGCTATAAACCTACAAACTCACCACAATCATGGCAATGGCTGTACCCAAACCAATAAACCACACTAATGAGCGAATTATATCTAGGTTCATATAGTAAAATACGCAATACAAAATACGCGACACAATATGCGTAACCACTAACATTTCGGTCACTGCACCTACAGAGTTAGTGCCCAGTACAACTGCAATAGCGACAGCAAAAACAGCAAGCGATTCAAAACAGTTTTGATGAGCAGCGAGCGCCCGTGCACCAAAGCCGGTTAATTTTTTTTGTTGCGCCCTTGGGTGTTTATTGTCGTATCGACCTAATTTTGCCATTGCTATAGCAACCGGCACTTTTGCAAAGTAAGGCATTAATACCGCAAGTAATGCACATACAACTAATGTTGTCATAATTTATCCTTTTGATGTTTCGGATAATTTAGCATAAGCGCAATAAAAAAGCCGCCAGATACGTTTTATGACAAACGCTGGCGGCTAACAATAACATCAGGCTTACTATAGCTAAATTTATCCCCAAACCCATGCGACATAATGTCGCAGATGATGAATATTCAACATCATAGTTAATGCATCGCTTTACTTCACAAAGCTTGTTAACTTTACTGCCTTACATTTTAACGATGACGACCATGACCTGGATATTTTTCACTTTTTTAGCCGCCTTCATGCAAGCATGGCGTAATGCCCTGCAAAGTAAATTAAGTAACGATGTGAGTGTTGCTGGCGTAACTCTCTCCCGCTTTATTATTGCAGGCCCTATTGCTGCCGTGTATTTATATGGCCTTTATCAATATCAAGATACCGCCATGCCTACGTTTAATAATGCCTTTTGGGGATTTATTATAGGCGCAAGTGTGATGCAAATACTTGCCACTGGTTTAATGGTTAAGTTATTTAAAATGAATAATTACGCTGTAGGTGCTGGTCTTGCCAAAAGCGAAGCGTTAGTGGCTGCTATTTTAGGTGTATTATTTTTTGGCTCGGCACTTTCTTTACTCGGTTGGCTTGGTGTGTTTTTTGGCGCTATTGCCGTATTGCTACTCAGCGGCATAACAAGCGTTAAACACTTTAATGCTAAAACTGCATTACTAGGACTTTCTTGTGGTACTTGCTTTGCACTTACATCACTGTGGGTACGTGAAGCGAGCTTAAACTCAGGATTATTATTTCCACACTCAGCCGCTTGGGTTTTGCTGTTTGTAATTAGCTTACAAACGCTAATACTACTGGGCTATTTATTACTAAAAGAGCCAAAAACGCTCAGTAAACTGTGGCAATACAAAGGCACTACAGCCGCTATTAGTGTTTTTAGTTGTGTCGGCTCTATTGGCTGGTTTAGTGCAATGAGCTTACAGCACGTTGCTTACGTTAAAACACTTGGACAGGTTGAAGTATTTTTTACCATGCTAATTGCCGTACTTTGGTTAAAGCAGCCACTTAAAAAACAAGATACTGCAGGCTTAATACTCATAGCCATTGCCGCTATTTTGGTCATGTTGCCAAGTTAAGAGCATAAAAAAGCGCAGGCTTTTATACCTGCGCTATTCATAATTAAGCGTTTATTCAAATTACCAATTAAGAGCTTATTTTAAGTGTTATCACACCGCTAATAATCATTAATACTCCCGCAATACGAACAAATGTAGCTGCATCGTTATAAAACAATATACCTACTAAAAACGTACCCGCAGCGCCAATACCTGTCCACACCGCGTATGAGGTGCCCATTGATATTTGCCTTTGAGCAAGCCACAACATAAAACCACTAGCAACTAAAAATGCCACCGCTATTGCGATGCCTTGCCAGCGAGTATCTGAGTTTTGCGAAATTTTTAAACCTATCGGCCAGCCAATTTCAAGTAAACCGGCAATAACCAAATAAATCCACGCCATTAAACATCTCTCTTTTTCAATATAACTTCATATAAATCTTCGCGGCGATCTTTTAAGTTACGCACTGTGCCTTCGCTGTGAAGAATTTTTAACTTATCCATATCAAGGTCACTAAATAACAGCATTTCTGTATTAGGTGTTGCTTCGTTAAGTGTTGCATCGTGCGGGAACGAAAAGTCCGATGGCGTTAATACAGCCGATTGTGAGTACTGCACATCAAGGCTTTCTACTTGTGGTAAGTTACCTACCGAGCCTGCAATAACCACATAACATTCGTTTTCTATTGCACGCGCTTGTGCACAATGGCGCACACGTAAGTAGCTATTTTTAGTGTCGGTCCAAAATGGGACGAACAAAATATCTAACCCTTGTTTTGCTAATATGCGTGAAAGCTCAGGAAACTCTACGTCATAACAAATTTGAATACCTACACGCCCAGCATCGGTTTCAAATACGGCAATTTTGTCGCCGCCTTGAATAACCCAATCGTTTTGCTCATGCGGGGTAATATGTATTTTACGTTGCTCGTCTATTTTACCGCTGCGGTGGCATAAATAACTCACGTTATAAATTTTATCGTCTTCGGCAAGCGGCATAGAGCCGGTAATAATATTGGCGTTGTATTCTATTGCCATACGCGACATCGCGTTTTTAAACGTTTCGGTATATTCCGCTAAATAACGAATCGCTTCAGTTTGATTACTTTGATTTCCTAGCCCCATTAATGGCGCATTAAAAAATTCAGGGAATAGTATAAAGTCACTTTTGTAGTCAGATACGGTATCTACAAAGTATTCAACCTGCTTTAGCATTTCTTCAACCGATTCAACACAACGCATTTGCCATTGCACAGCACCTACGCGCACAATTGATTTAGTTGACTCGAGTACCGTGTCGGTTGGTTCATACATAATGTTATTCCACTCAAGTAAAGTGGCGTAACCTACTGACTCTTGATCCTCCGGTAAATACTTTTTAAGCAAACGCTTTACCTGAAAATCATTAGACAACTGAAAGCTTAAAATAGGATCGTATAGCTCCCTCTGATCTACTTTTGCAATGTACTCCATTGGCGTCATTTCACTGCTGTGATTGTAATAACGCGGAATACGCCCACCCGCTAAAATAGCGCGTAGGTTATATTGGCGGCACAGTTCTTTACGGGCATCATAAAGGCGACGACCTAAGCGCATGCCTCTGTGAGTTTCGCTAATGGCAACATCTAAGCCGTATAGCGCATCGCCGTCTGTATCGCTAAATACACGGTCGTGACCATCTGCAATGTCTTCGTATGTATGCGGGTTTGAAAAACGTGTGTAATCAACTTGTACGCTCAGCGCTAAGCCCACCAGCACGCCGTCATCTACAATACCTATTTGCCCTTCAGGAAATTGGTCTATTAATCTAAAAATGGTATGACTTGGCCACGCACCACCTAAGTCGGGATACGCTTGATCCATCAAGGTTTTAATTTGCGGATATTGCTCTCTGGTTAAGTTACAAATTTCAAGATGGGTTTTTTCTGCCGACATACACAACTCCTTAGGCATAAGAAAATAAAAGCCGAATGTACGCTCGATTAAATCAAGAATACACTCAGCTTTGTATCATGTTTTTTACTTTAGATGTACTACTTTAAACTGCGATAAAAGAGTGTGGTTACTTTCTCTTTTGGTAACCAGCCTGCGTATTCAAGACCAAGTTCTGCCAATGGATCGGCTTTAAGTACTTGCTCTAAGCTTGCATTATTTTGCATTGCTTTTAGCATTACGTCTTTCGCGTTTTGAACTAGCTTACCATACGCTATCAGTCCTGAACGGTCACTTACCTTACCGTGTCCTGGTATTACTTTAGTGTTGTCGTCAATTTGTTTAACTACATCGTCTACTGCCGCTAAAATACCATCAACGCTGCCGCCGCTATCTACATCAACAAACGGTAAGCTGCCAAAATTAAAGTAAATATCGCCCATGTGCACTATGTTGTCGTTACTAAAAAAGACAACCGAGTCACCATCGGTATGTGCATGTTCGTAATGCACTACATGGGCGTGTTCATTATTAAAATGCAGTTTTAAATCGTGACCAAAACTAATGCGCGGTAAAAAGTCTGACCCTTCTCCATGCTGCTCTTCTAAACGTTTATGTACATTGTCGTGTGCTATAACGTGCGCACCCGCTTTAGCAAAGTTTTCGTTGCCACCGGTATGATCGCCATGATGATGCGTATTAATAACAAACTCTGCACTGCCTGGTTTTAAATCGCTAATCGTTTTTTTAATATCATCTGAGAGTTTGGCAAACTGATCATCAATAATATAAATGCCATCATCACCTACACTCGCTGCAATATTACCGCCTTGCCCAAATAGTACGTATACATGCTCACTTAGCTTTTGTGCTGTTACTGGTCCCTCGTCGGATTGCGCTGCTGTACTTAGTAATAAACCTGTTATTAATGCGGGTAGTATTTTTTTCATTTTTGTTCTCTGTTGTATGAATTAATAAATATAGAACGTTTTTATCACTATTTAAGCTCACTCACTTATCACTTAAACGTTATTTAATAGGACTTATGACTATTTGATGCATAAGTGTTTGCGGCAATAAAGGTGTATGTTTACCCTCTACGTAATCACTAAACCCCGCTCTATAAAATTCAGAAAGAGGATGCCCCGATTGCCCACCGGGAATAGCTAAAATTGCATGTTCTAAATGCCCAGGTTGAGCAATAAAGCGCTGCGATGCGCCAAAACTACGCCCTTGTACGGCGGGCATGTAGCTATCACCAAAACCCGCTGCTGTGGGCATATTTAATAACTTAGCAAGTAACGGCATTTGCTTTGCAAACGGATGCTCTATCACTAACTCATTGACCTTGCCCCACTGCCAGCTTTGTACATTATTACCAAATTGCTCAGTAAGCTTAGTGATAGTTTGGTTAAATGCACCGTGTAATTGTGCATCCCAGCTTTTAAATTGCGGGTTTATCCACGTATCGGGTTTGTTATTAATAAGCTGCCAAACTGCAGGCTCTAAATCTCGTTTTACGTATTTAAGTGTGCCTTGCTGTTTATTTAATTGGCTTTCAATATTACTAAATAAAATATTAATCACTTCATCGCGGTAGCGCTTAACTAAGGTATACCCTATGGAGGTTGAACACGCACATTGCTGCCAATTTTCGAGCGCTGTTATATATTGCTGATTTTTGGTTTGATCGGCTTTTAATTGCTTTAATAACAAAGCATGCCAAGGCATTAAAAAGCGAGCTTGGTTATCGAGCTGTAGTGCGTAAAAGTCGCTCTCTGCAAATGTTTGTTTTTCAAATAATCTATCGCGGATTTGGCTCGAACGTGCACCGAGTGCATAGCCACCATTGCCAAAGCGGGCGTTATCTTCAGCCGATACCACGCGAGAATTACCAGTCCATAATCGCCCACTTTGTGGGTTTTTAATAAAGGGGCGTTCTAATTCGGTTTGCTGCCAAAGCGCTGAGTAGTCACCGGCATTTACACCGAGCTCACTTGGCGTTTTACGAGCCGGTATACCGCCCATATTTTTCCACGCTGCACTACCTTGGCTATCTACCACCATTAGGTTTTGCACAGGTATTCCTACATCGCTTGCTACAGCAAGTGCATCATCTACTGTTTTGGCTTGTTCTAACTTTAATAGTTGCATATTAACGGCGTAAGGCTGATGTGCAGCCCAGCTCAATGCATAAGGTTTTTCGTTAATATATTTTACAGGGCCATATTCGCTGAGTATTAATGAATAGTTTTCAACCTCCCCATCGGGTAATACAATAGGTTCATCTACTTGCCATGTTTTACTATCATCGTTTAATGCAATCCAATCGGCTGTATCTAAATAACCATTAGTAAATCCCCATGCAACATTGTTGTTAGTGCCAACAACAATTGCCGGCGCTCCGGGCAGCGATACACCGGTTACCTGAGCGGGTTTTCCATTTTGTATATAATTTAGCTGAGCCCTGTACCAAATTACAGGCACTGCCATCGATAAATGCATATCATCAGACACCATTCCAGCGCCTGTTTTAGTAAGCGTTCCCGTAACTGCCCAGTTATTACTGCCGCGCTCTTGGTTGGCTTCAATACTTTTAACTGTATGCTCTGTTTGAGTGGGCAAAGTAGGTATACCGGCGTTATAAGGCGTTAATTTACTGCCATCAAGTGCGGCTTGGTACTTACTTGGTTGCGTTAAAAAATCAACCATTTGCTTACCATACGCTTGCTCAATTTGAATGAGTGCTTGGTCACGTTCAAATGTCGCGCTTTGTAAATCAAGGTACATGCTAAATATCACAAGTAGGCTGTCTTCGCTTTGCCATGGCTTTTGTGTTGCACCGGTTAGTAAATATTCAAAGCTTGAATACCCTACTTGCGCTAAACCTTCGTTTACACCTTGAGCGTAACTTTTAAGTAATTGCTTATCTGCATCAGGCAGCGTTTGTAAAATAATTTGGCTGCGTTTACGCAATTGATGAAAACGCATCTTTTTATCGAGCCCCAACGCGGCTTCGCCAAATAATTCACTTAGCTCGCCTGCGGCATTACGTCTTAGTAAATCCATTTGAAAAAATCGGTCTTGCCCATGCGCATAACCTAAACCATAGGCAACGTCGTTTCGGCTATTTGCATTTATCACTGCTTGCCCTAGTGCATCGCGCGAAATTTTTACGGGCTCTACTACCGCGTTACTACGTCCGTTTCCATCAAGGGCAGGTAAACTTAAACTAAGCACACCATAAACAACGGCGGTACTTGCCAGCCCTAAAATCACAATTAATAATAACAAGCGTTTGATTACTTTAAACATCAACCTTTCCTTTGCACGTTTTGACCAAGCGTTAAGGACATATAATAACCACAGTTTTATTAAATAATAATGTTCTTGCTCGCAAAGGGTGAAATAAACATCAAAATCCACGATAATGTCAGCTCCACACATCGTGCAGAACTAGTTGAGATCAATATGACTGAAAAAACATTTATCAAAGGTAAAGACCGCGACCTAGAATCGTCAATCTCTACCATGCAAAACAAGCTTGAAGCCCTACACATTAATGTTGAAGAAGCGCTTTGGCTTAACCCTGTAGCTAACTGTTATTCGGTTCATATAAAAGACAGTGACTGCGGTGTTATGTTTACCAATGGTAAAGGCGCAACCGACAAAGCCTCTATTGCCTCAGCACTCGGTGAATACTTTGAGCGTTTAAGCTGTAACTACTTTTTTGCAGACTTTTATCTAGGTGAAGAATTTGCCAATGGCGAGTTTACTCATTACCCAACCGAAAAATGGTTTAAAGTTGAAGGCGACGAAGTACCACAAGGTATTATGGATGAAAGCTTATGGGATTACTTTGACCCAGAGCGCGAACTTAACGCATCACATCTCTTTGATTTTAACTCTGGCAATATTGATCGTGGCATTTGTACCCTGCCCTACACTCGCCAACGCGATAACCAAGACGTATACATTCCGGTAAACGTTATTGGTAATATTTTTGTATCTAACGGTATGAGCGCAGGTAACACGAAGTTTGAAGCTCGCGTACAAGGTTTATCAGAAGTATTTGAGCGCGCGATTAAAAACCGCATCATCGCCGAAGGCATTTGTTTACCAATCGTGCCTGAAGATGTTGTTAAGCAATATCCTAAAATTCACGAAGCGTGTGAAGAGCTTCGCAGCCATGGCTTTCATTTACGTATTGCCGATGCATCACTTGGGGGAATTTACCCAGTAATGAGCGTAACGCTTATTAACCCAACTGATGGTTCTGTATTTGCCTCTTTTGGTGCTCACCCTTCATTTGAAGTAGCGCTTGAGCGTACCGTTACCGAGTTACTACAAGGTCGTCGTTTAGATCAACTAGATGTATTCCAACCTGCAACATTTGATAACGATGAAGTAGCAACACCAGAAAACATTGAACTGCACTTTATTGATTCAAGCGGTTTGATTTCGCATGATTTCTTCCGTGCAAAACCTGACTTTGAATTTGTACACTGGGACTTTAGCGGCACAACAGAGCAAGAATATAACTTCTGTACTGACCTGATTCACAGCATGGATCACGATATATACATCATGGATTACACGCACCTAAACGTATACGCATGTCGTATTTTAGTACCTGGCATGTCAGACATTTATCCAGTTGATGAGCTTATTTGGCGCAACAACAACGAAGGCGCAAAATTTCGCGAAGCATTCCTATCGCTTGATCAGTACGATGCAGAGCAATGGATGGAAATTTACGACAGCCTAGAAGAAGCCGGTCATAGCGATATTATCCGCGCCGCAGAATTTATTGGCTTAGCAACTGATGCCGACACACCATGGCACACACTGCGTATAGGTGAGCTTAAAGCGCACCTATGTTTAGCCGCAGGCAGCGAAGAAGCCATTGATTGGGTTGATTGGATACTTCATACGGGCCAAGTAAACGAAGATGCAATGCGCCACTTCCGCTGTTTAAAAGCGATTCTTGAAATTAAATACGATGACGAGCGCGAATACGCTGATTACCAAGATGCATTAGGCTTAATGTTTGGTGCTAATAATGTAGCGCTGGCTATAGAAATTGCCGAAGGTAAAAAGCAGTTTAACGGTTTAACTTTTCCAGGTTTATCGCTTGAAGGCTTTAAAAAGCATGCGGCACTACTTGATGGTTACCGCAAGCTACACGTAGCAAAGCAAAATCATTGGGCACGTGAAGTTAGCGATTCGTAACTCGCTAAACTACTAATTATAAAAAATAAACGGCGCATTTGTTAATGCGCCGTTTTCATTTATGTCATAAATTAGCTATAGTTAATTTGCCTAAATTAACGCCACGATGTAGCTAATGCCACCGTCTAGTAATAACAAAAAAACGAATGTTCATAACTTTAAGCTGACCTTTTGGTTATCGCTTACGCTAACTGTACTAGTTGGTGTTGTTCTTGATCATATTAACTATAATCGTGTAAAAGATGCTCACAGGTTACAGATACTCTCTGAAATAAGTACCTATCGTGCTCAATTAGAATCTATTTTAGTTTCTAATATCCAATTGGTTCGAGGTTTAGGTGTTGCCGTAGCGGCGCAGCCTAATCTACAACAAACCCAATTTGAACAAATTGCCCAACCCCTATTTAAAACCTCTAATGAGCTACGTAACATTGGTGGCGCTCCCGATATGGTCATTCGCATGACTTACCCCTTAGAAGGTAACGAAAAATCGCTCGGTTTGAACTTCTTAGAAGAAAAAAACCAACGCGCTGATGCAATTAGAGCCCGCGATACAAATGCTATCGTAATGGCTGGCCCATTAAAATTAGTCCAAGGTGACATCGCACTTATAGCCCGAGTTCCTGTTTACATACCGCCAGAGAATCGCTTTTGGGGATTACTCTCAGTTGTTCTCAACATTGACAAAGTCTATGAAAATTCAGGTATTTATGAGCTAGGAAAAGAGTACAACGTCGCTTTACAAGGCAGGCATGGACTTGGCAGCAAAGGGGAATTTTTTTACGGTGATCAAAACATAATAGAGCAAGATCCCCTTGAGTTTGCGTTAAGCTTTCAAGGTGGCAATTGGCAACTTTACGTAGCACCTAAAAGAGGTTGGAGCCCACCAAATTCAGCTGTGTGGCCACTTCGGTTATCAATTATAATTATTTGCGGATTATTAATTTGGGCCTTTTTATTCTTTTTGAAAATGCTTAATCGTCAGCAACAAAATGAAAAAATGCTTGAAGCAATGAGTGATCTAGCTCAAATAGGCGCATGGTCATTTAACTTAGAAACTAAACAAGTGTATTGGTCTGATATGACCAAAAAACTATTTAAATACCCATTAAATAACCAACCAGAATGGCCTAAAGATTTAAATTACTTTAAAAAAGGCACTAGCAGAGAAACAATTAAACCTTTAATTGAACGAGCCATAAAATATGGTGAAAGCTACGAAGTTGAATTAGAAGTAATGGATGCAGAAGGTGGATCTGTTTGGGTACTCGTACATGGTGAAGCAGAACAAAAGAATGGACGATGCACACGTATTTTTGGCTCATTACAGAATATTGATACCCGTAAAAAGATTGAATTAGAAAATAATAAAACCGCATTACATAACGAAATTTTAGCTTCTCTTACCGTTAATAAATTAATATTAAATGGGCAACTTAGCCAATCGAAAGATATTATCACTGAAGCAATCTGCCAAGCATTCGATATTAAACGTGCCAGTATTTGGTTTTTTAATGAAGACAAGTCTCAACTAAGCCCCTTTGCCATACATAGCAAACATTCGTCTAGTGACAAAATTGACTCTATTTGGCTAAGAAAAAACAACCCCAGCTTTTTTAATGCAATAGATCATCAAGCAGTATTTAATGCACCCGATGCACTAGAACACCCAATACTCGCACCAATTAAAGAGCAGTATTTAATGCCACTCGAGATTAAATCAATGCTGTGCGTAATTATTCCTGCGGGAAGTGGTGCTATAGGCGTTGTTTGCGCCGAGCAATGTCAATCCAAGCGCCACTGGTCTAAAAACGAAGAAAGCTTTTTAATTGCCGTTGCAGCGTTAATAGGCAGCTTGCACTCGAGCCAGCAACGAATTGAAACTGAACAAAAGCTGGTTGCCGCCAAAGAAACTGCAGAACAAGCTGTTGAAGCTAAAAGTGAATTTTTAGCGAGTATGAGCCACGAAATTCGCACACCAATGAATGGTGTTTTAGGCATGCTTAATATAATTAAGCAAACGCAACTAGACCTACAGCAAAAGCATCATATCGAACTTGCTCAGTCATCAGCTCAATCTTTACTTAATATAATTAACGACATATTAGACTTTTCTAAAATTGAAGCCGGTAAGCTCGATATTGAAAACGTGCAATTTAACCTACCTCGGTTATTAGGAGAAGTGGTTGAGTCGTTTGCTTTAAAAGTAGAGCAAAACAATACAAAACTTATTTTAGATGCCACTCAAATTACAGTTAGCGAAATAATTAGTGATCCGAACCGCTTACGCCAAATTCTGAATAACTTAATTGGCAACGCCGTTAAATTTACTATTGATGGCGAAGTAGTTATTACCGCCAAAGTGGATGAAACAACGGATGGCTCGTTCCTACAATGTTCGATTATTGATACTGGCATTGGTATTGACCCTAAAAAACAAGCGTCGTTATTTGATTCATTTACACAAGCAGATACCTCAACTACACGCCAGTTTGGGGGCACAGGACTTGGCCTTGCGATAGTAAAACAATTGTGTGAATTAATGCACGGTGAAGTAAGCGTAAACAGTATGCAAGGTGAGGGAAGTACATTTTCTTTCACAATACAAATACAGCCTCGCTTAAGTAAAGAACAAGATTTACCGAGTCATTTAATTAAAAACAAACATATTTTAATTATTGATGAGTGTTCGTTAAATGCAAATACAGCCAGTAAACAACTCACAGTATGGGGCGCAAAAGTTAATTGCGTACATGACTATCTTGAGGTTGATGATTATTTAAATAATGTAACCACCCACCCTGAAGCTATTTTAGTTGATTACTACTTTTTTGAAAAAGCGCCGCAAACGCATATAACTGCGCTTAAAAACTTTATAAATATGCATAGTTGCAAGTTAGTTCTTATGGCGCCAATGAGTTATTCACCTGAGGAGTCTAAAGTAGGTATGGAAGTCGACTGTATGATTTTCAAACCACTCACACCTTCTGATTTGTTTGACTCACTCACTAACGATAAATACATTGAACAACAGCAGCAACAAGCACAACTACAAAATAAACTAACTAAAGCACCAGTACTCGATTCATCAGAGCCACAACTACTGCTCGTTGAAGACAATAAAATAAACCAAGTAGTTGCCTCGGCGCTATTAAAGCAAGCAGGTGTGACTTTTGATATTGCTGAAAATGGGCTTGAGGCAATTGTAAAACTCAATGCAAAACAAGGTAAGCCATATAAGCTAGTTTTAATGGATTGCCAAATGCCTGAAATGGATGGCTACCAAGCTACTAAAGCTATTAGAGAAGGCGATGCAGGTAAGGGTAATGAAAATATTACTATTATTGCACTTACAGCCAATGCCATGCAGGGCGATAAAGAAAAATGCCTAGCAGCAGGCATGAACGACTATTTAAGTAAGCCGCTCGATTTAGCCGCCCTAAAACCTAAACTCCAGCAATGGCTTGGTATCCAATAAAGGTGTAAGCTAATAAAATACGCTTACTAATTTGAGATTATTTATGCAGTTATCAGCAAATCAACAACGTATTCTTGGTTGTTTACTAGAAAAACAAAGCACAACGCCAGAACATTATCCGCTATCGTTAAACGCTCTAGTGAACGCATGTAATCAAAAGTCTAATCGCGATCCTGTGTTAAATCTTACAGATAGTGACGTGCAAAACGCACTTGATGAACTAATAGACATGCGTTTGGTAACTATAGATGAAGGGCTTTCTGGTCGCGTAAATAAATACGACCACCGCTTTTGCAACACTGAGTTTAGTAATCTGCAATTTTCTACTCAGCAGCGTGCCATTGTTTGTTTATTACTTTTACGTGGTGCCCAAACCCCAGGTGAATTAAGAACTCGCAGTGCTAGGCTTGCTGATTTTAATAACGTAAATGAAGTAGAAACAGCGCTCAATAAACTGATTGAAAGCGATTACGCCCGTAAATTAGAACGAGAAGCAGGTAAACGCGACAGCCGATACATTCATTTATTTGGCGAACAACAAAATAATCCCGCCGATGCCTTTGTTGCTCTACCAAGTGAAGTAATTAAAGATAAAGAATTAAGTGATTTACTGGCAGAAGTAGAAGAATTAAAAGTAGAGCTTCGCAAAATAAAAGCTCATTTAAAACTTTAATTAATTAAGACTAAATCACATAATAAGTTTATTGCGTATCACATATTAAATTTTATAAGGAGCTGGCAATGCGCGCCGAAATTATGGCTGAAATGAAGGTTCAGCCAACTATTGATGTAAATGCTGAGATAACTCGCCGAGTTAATTTTATTAAAACACGTTTGGTAGCAGCTCATTCACGCTCGTTAGTACTGGGTATTAGCGGTGGTGTTGACTCATCAACCTGCGGCCGCTTATGTCAACTTGCTGTAAACGAGCTAAATAAAGAACACGATACTGACAAGTATCAGTTTATTGCAGTGCGCCTACCTTATGGTGTACAAGCTGACGAAGATGAAGCACAAATGGCGGTTGATTTTATTCAGCCAAGTAAACGTATGACCGTAAACGTACAACCTGCGGCTGATGCATTGCATGAGCAAGCGATAGCTGCTGTAGTTGGCTGTGGTGAAGCACTGCCTGAGCAAGCTCAAATAGATTTTATTAAAGGTAATGTTAAAGCGCGTCAACGTATGGTTGCTCAGTACGAAATTGCAGGTTTTTGCCAAGGCCTAGTAGTGGGTACCGATCATAGTGCTGAAAACATTACTGGTTTTTATACTAAATTTGGTGACGGCGCGTGCGATTTAGCCCCTCTGTTTGGTTTATCAAAACGCCAAGTTCGTGCACTTGCTACTGCACTAGGTGCCCCAGCTTTATTGGTAGATAAAGCACCTACAGCTGATTTAGAAAGTGACCGCCCAGGTTTAACAGACGAAGAAGCACTTGGTTTGAGCTATGAGCAAATTGATGACTTTTTAGAAGGTAAACCTGTGTCTAATGATGTTGAACAAAAGCTTGTAAGTATTTACACGCGTACACAACATAAGCGTCAACCAATTCCGACAATCTACGATTAATGTTTAGTAGCTAAAATAAAGCAATTAATGCCTTTGAGGATTAATTGCTTTTTTGATCGACAGATTAAGAAGCTGCGTATATTTTAATGAATTAACGCTTTGAATTTTATAATACCAATTGCGTTAAGTTAGTGAGCTATTATAGCCCTATGAAAAAGCGATAGAACGATGATATTTTTAATAATATTGGTATAACTACCCGCCAAAGAGAACACTGCCTTATATGACATCGCCCATTTTAATTACCGGCGCAGGCCAACGTATTGGTTTAGCACTCGCTCAGCATTATATAGCCCAAGGGCTGAGTATTATTATCACGTATCGTACTCGTCACGCCGCTGTTGATAAATTAGAGCAACAAGGCGCTGTATGCATTTATGCCGATTTTAGTACCGATGACGGTATAAGTGCATTTATAAATAAGCTTAAAGAGCATACAACATCCCTACGCGCTATTGTTCACAATGCATCAAGCTGGGACTGCGAAGCTAACAATCCTGACTTTGCAGTACTGTTCGATAATATGATGCGTATACATGCCAAAACACCGTATTTAATTAATTTAATGTGCGCTGAGCTGCTTTTAAACTATCAGCAAAGTGCAAAAGTACCTGCTGATATAATTCACCTTACTGATTATGTAGTTGAAACAGGCAGCCCTAAACACTTAGCTTATGCAGCAAGTAAAGCGGCTCTCGATAACTTAACTAAATCGTTTAGCGCTAAATATGCGCCAAACATAAAAGTGAACTCGGTTGCTCCATCACTCATTATTTTTAATGAACATGACGATGAGCAATATCGAGCTAAGACCCTTAAAAAATCATTAATGGGAATTGAACCCGGATGCCAAGAAATTATCAATAGCATTGATCTACTATTACAAAGCCACTACATCACAGGGCGCTCTTTGCCTGTTGATGGCGGCCGTCATTTAAAGTAAATATAAATAAACTGAGATATTTATGCACAATGAATTAAAAGAAAGTTACGAAAAAATCATCACCGCAGTAGGCGAAGATGCTAACCGCGAAGGCTTACTTGATACGCCAAAACGTGCTGCAAAAGCAATGGAATATTTAACGCAAGGGTATCGTCAAACGCTTGATGAAATAACTAATAAAGCGGTATTTACATCTGACGCTGACGACATGGTGTTAGTGCAAGACATAGAGCTTTACTCTATGTGTGAGCATCATTTACTACCTTTTATTGGCCGTTGCCATATTGCTTATATTCCAAACGGTAAAGTATTGGGCTTGTCTAAATTTGCACGTATTGTTGATATGTTTTCACGCCGTTTTCAAATTCAAGAACAGCTAACGCATCAAATCGCTAAAGCAGTTGAAGAAGTTACTGGCGCTAAAGGTGTGGGCGTTATTGTTGAAGCAAAACACATGTGTATGATGATGCGCGGTGTAGAAAAGCAAAATTCAAGCATGCGTACATCAGTAATGTTAGGTAACTTTAGAAGCGATCCTAAAACACGTAACGAATTTTTGCAGCTTATAAAAGGTTAACCCTATGGCTAATGCAATTATTAACGTTACTAATTTGCGCCTGCGTACGTTTATTGGCTTTAACCCCGATGAGCGTGAAAAAAAGCAAGATGTAGTGATCAACCTAGAGATTCACTACCCTGCTGATGACGCGTGTAAAACGGATGAAGTTGACCAAGCACTTAATTATAAAGTGATCACCAAAGAAGTAATTAGCTTAGTAGAGCAAGGCCACTTTTTACTGCTCGAAAAATTAGTGGCTGAAATTCTTGCGGTTTGTCACTCACACCCAAGTGTTCATTACGCTAAAGCACGTGTTGATAAACCGCATGCACTGCGTTTTGCCGACTCAGTGTCGTTAACGCTTGATTGGGCTAAATAAGGCCTTAAAAAAAACTTATTTAAAAAAGCTTTTCGAATCCTACGGCAAGGGCGATAACCGCTAAATAGCGCGCGCCTTTGCCTAGTGTTACTAACAGTAAAAAGGTGTTAAATCGCACTTTAAATATGCCTCCAATCACCGTTAATGGGTCTCCCACAACCGGTAACCAAGCAAATAACAAACTATATACACCATATTTATTAAATTGCTTTTGTGCGCTATCAAGCCCTTTTTGCGATACAGGAAACCATTTTTTATCTTTAAAACGCAGTACCTGCGTGCCTAACCAGTAATTAACGCAGCTTCCCAATACATTTCCAAGTGTTGCTACGCACCACATAAGCCATAAATTAACTTTACCTTGGGCAATCATCCCCACCATTATCACCTCAGAAGAGCTGGGCAGTAATGTGGCAGATATAAATGCGCTAATAAATAACGTGAGATAAAGCATAATGTCCTTATGGCTAAACGTAAAAACCCAGCCTATAGCTGGGTTTATAATACCAATTTTATTAAAAACATGATCACTCTAGCGTATTAAATAACTCACTAACGACGTTAAAAATTATTTATATAGAACAACTATGTATCATAATTTTAGCCTTGTTATTGAGCTATTTTCTTATCGCTATAATAGATCACTAATTTAATGCAATTGGTATAAAAATAACTGAGGTTTTATTTTATCAAATTTAAACTAAACGGGTAATTAAACTCTTTACCTTCGTTAGCTTTAATACTCGCCATTACAACCATTACAAACCCAAAAATTGCCACTATAGGTAGTAATATTAAGCCTACTGCTACAAACATCAGTAAAAAACAAACTACATATGCAATTGCCATCGTTATTTGAAAGTTAAGCGCCTTTTTACCGTGCACGTCAACAACTGGCATCTCATCTCTTTTAATTAACCACACAATTAATGGCCCAATTATTGAGCCAAACGGCACAATAAATCCGGCAAGCGCACTCAAATGGCATAACATAGCCCACATACGGTCATCTTTATTAACTGGTTCAACCTGTTGATTTTCTTCCATAACACTCTCCTTTTTGTTTTATGTATGTTGCCTCTTAACTAAACAAATGTCTACAAATCAACCAACGTATTTGTATTTAAAAATCACAGCGTAAAATCTTGTGATAAAAAAGTGATAAGTTTGTGAGAGTTTCTGGAGACGATTATTCAATACTAAACTCGAATCATCACTTACAGGAATAATAATGAAAACTTCTACATTAACAATTGCAATTCTTTTAGCGGCAGCTAGCCAATCGACTATGGCCGCAGAATTAGACCTAAAAGTTACTAACCTAACCAAGGGTATTCACTTCACTCCACTGTTAATTACAGCACACAACAGCGAAGACACACTATTTGAAGTCGCAACAGAGGCATCTACAGCATTACAAACAATGGCTGAAGGCGGCAATATTGCAGAGCTAGTTGCACAAGCAGCTGCAGCGGGCAGTGATATGGCTGCAAATCCAGCTGAAGGTTTACTTGCACCAGCCGCATCTACAACGGCAACACTAACCACTACCGACGGTAACGAGTACCTATCTTTAACTGCAATGATGCTACCAACTAATGATGGCTTTGTAGGCTTAAACAGCTGGAAAATCCCAACAGAAGCGGGTACTTACACTATTAATTTAAATGCTTACGATGCAGGCACAGAACAAAACAATGAGCTTGTAGTTGAAGGCTCTGGCGCTCCAGGTACTCCGGGTATTCCTGCGGCTCCAGGTGGCGACGCTGGCACTGGCGGTACAGGTGTATTAAGTGGTGATACAAATACTAGCATTCATATTCACCCAGGTAGCTTAGGTGATGACGATTTAGAAGCGGGTAATAGCGATTTAAGTAATACAGTACACAGATGGTTAAACCCAGTAGCGCAATTAACCGTTACAGTTAAGTAGGAGCATGATTATGTCATCTGCTAACAACCTTAAAAAAAGTCTACTAGTGCTTGCACTTGCAACCACACTTGCAGCGTGTAGCGATAATGATAACGACCCAGTTGTTGAAGAGCCGGTCGTTGTTGAGCCAATTGTTGTAGAACCTGTGATCAGTGAGTTTACTATTACTTTTAGTAACTTAACTGCAGGACAGCCTTTGTCACCACTCTCTGTCATTGCTTTTGAAGATGAAGCACCTTGGACATTCGGCACCACAGCTTCTGTTGGTTTAGAAATGCTTGCAGAAAGCGGTGCAAATGAAGAATACCTCAGCTACGAAAGTGCACTTGCTGCAGTTTCAGCTGAAGGCGCTATTGGCCCTGGTGAAACCACCACAGTAATCATTACTGTTGAAGAGCAAGAAACGCTTAATTTGTCATTTGCTGCCATGCTTGGGAATACAAATGATGCTTTTACCGGTCTTAGTTCTTTAGATGTATCAACATTAGAAGTTGGCGGTTCGTTATCACGCACTACGACTGCTTATGATGCGGGTACGGAAGCAAATACAGAAACAGCTGAAACTGTGCCAGGTCCTGCCGCTAGCGGTGAAGGGTTTAACGAAATACGTGACGATACAGCCGATATAATAACAATGCATCCGGGCATTGTTTCAAATCAAGATGGATTATCTACATCAGCACTTGGTGTTGAACATAAGTTTGATAACCCAGTATCGAAAATAGTAATTACGCGCACGCAGTAACGTTCCAGCTTGTAATGGGGAAGTAAGGGAGCACGGATGCCCCCCTTTTTACGAGGTAATACATGCGTCACGAAAAAATATTAGTAGTAGAAGATGACAGAGAAATAGGTAAGTTAATTACCACGCAGCTAACGTCGCTTAACTTACATGTTGATCATGTTGTAAGCGCAGAACTTGCCTTAAAAAAAATAGCTAAGCATCCCTACGGACTTATTTTACTCGATATAAACTTACCCCAAATGGATGGTTTGAGCTTATGCCGAAAAATAAAAGAGCATTACCCAACTACCTCCGTAATTTTACTCACCGCGCTTAGTAGCGATATGGACAGAGTTATTGGCCTTGAAATGGGCGCCGATGATTATATTTGTAAACCCTTTTTTGCACGCGAATTACAAGCCAGAGTAAAAACCCAATTACGCCACAGAGCACAACTACTCGCTAGCCAAAATAACGACAACTCCCCCGTTGATAGCGAACAAACACTAAATGTAGGCTCACTCAATATAGAATTTAGCTCGCACCAAGTGTATTTAGGCAAGCAAGTCCTTAACCTTACCGCCACCGAATTTGATTTACTCGTTTACTTTGCACGCCATCCTAATCATGTTTTTAGTCGTCAACAATTACTCGATAAAGTATGGGGTTACCAACACAGTGGTTACGAGCACACGGTTAATTCACATATAAACCGCTTACGTGCCAAGCTAGAAGAACACCAACAAGCGCCTATCATCGAAACAGTTTGGGGTGTTGGTTACAAACTAAACCCTAGCCAACTCAATTAAGACACCTATTATGAAATTATCTTTGTATCAAAAATTAGCTATATCGCTAGTCGTGATTTTTTGTTTTATTTGCGCCCTAGTTTACGGCTGGAGCAAGCAATTAGAACTGACTTCAAAACACCACGCCGAACAAAATCTGCACTTAGCGTTAGCGGAGCATTTAGTACAAGATAATCCATTAATAAAAGAAGGTGTTTACGACTACAAAGCGCTTGAAAATCTTTTTCATACCTTAATGTTATTAGGCCCGGCGTTTGAATTTTATTTTGTAGACGAAACCGGAAAAATTCTTACTTACTCAGCAAAGCCGGGGAAAGTTAAACGCACGCATATTAGTTTAACGCCTTTAAAAAGGCTGATTAACGACCCAAGCGCTGCACCTATTTATGGTGACAATCCTCGTAATAAAGAGCAACAAAAAATATTTTCAGCCGCGCCAGTATTTAATCAAGATAAGCTACAAGGTTATTTATATGTAATTATTGGTGGTGAGGCTTACGATACCTCACTAAGCACTGTAAAAAATAATGATAAGTTATGGCTAGCTGCTTTATGGCTTGGCTCTGCACTCGCATTTTTATTTATTGCGATGCTAATTTTACTACGTTTTTTTACCAACCCAATTCAGCGCTTAGCACGCGATGTTAGTAATATTGAAGCCGCTAACTACAGCCTTACCGACACCAAGCTAAGTAACTATTCAACGCAAAAAAGTAACGAAGTGCATAGTTTAGGGCGAAGTATTCAAGCCATGTTAACGCGTATTAATGAGCAGCTTAAAGCGCTTGAACAAGGCGATAAACAACGCAAAGAGTTGCTGACCCATCTATCGCACGACCTACGTACACCACTTGCTTCACTGCAGGGGTTTTTAGAAGTATTAAATCAGTCAGGCGAGCAGCTAAGTAAAAAAGAGCAGCAAGAATACTTGCAGGTATCGCTTAATAATTGCGGGCAATTAAAGCTACTCATAGAGCAAATATTTGAGCTTGCTCACTTAGAAAATGGCGAAATAAACATAAATAAAGAAACCTTTAATTTAGGTGAACTCATTTACGATTGCATGGCAAAATTTAGTTTAGCCGTTGACAAAAAAGGCATTAGTTTGTCGGTAGAACCTGCGATTTGTGATTTTCCTGTGGTTGCCGATATAGCTAAATTAGAGCGCGTGTTAAGTAACTTAATTGATAATGCAATTAGGCATACCCCTCGTGGCGGCAGCATTGCAGTACATGTAAAACGCAGTGACGATAATCAACTATTTGTGCATGTATCAGACACGGGCGTAGGCATAAAAGAAGATGAGCTGAATGCTATTTTTGATCCGCACTACCAAGCAAGTAATTCTAATAAAGAAGGGCGCCAGCAAGGTGGTTTAGGATTGGCTATTTGCAGAGGGTTATTAAAACTGATGGATAGCGAAATTTACGTACAAAGTGAAATTGGTAAAGGCACTATGTTTAGCTTTAACTTGCCACAAAATAAGGTGCTTTCTTAAAAAGCACCTTATTGAGTTAAATCTATTTAAATATTAATTACTTTTTAATACCCGCTAAATCAAGCATAAATGCATAGTTTAGCGCGGTATCTTCTAAGCGTTTAAAGCGACCCGATGCACCACCGTGCCCTGCTTCCATATCTATTTTAAACAATAACTTATTGTCATCAGTTTTATAGTCACGCAGCTTAGCAACCCATTTTGCAGGCTCAAAGTATTGAACTTGTGAATCGTGCAAGCCAGTCGTTACTAACATATTAGGATATGCTTGCTTAGATACTTGGTCGTATGGCGAGTAAGACAGCATGTAATCGTAATACGCTTTTTCGTTCGGATTACCCCATTCGCCGTATTCATTTGTTGTAAGCGGAATACTCGCATCAAGCATCGTTGTCACTACATCTACAAACGGTACCGCAGCAACCATGCCTTTATAAAGCTCAGGCGCTTGGTTTGCTACTGCGCCCATTAATAAGCCACCAGCACTGCCACCTAACGCAAATATTTCATCTTTTGCGCCATACTTTTGAGAAACCAGTGCTTTAGTTACGTCAACAAAGTCGTTAAATGTATTCTTTTTAGTTAGTAGCTTGCCGTCTTCGTACCAAGGACGACCTAGCATTTGCGATCCACGTACATGGGCAATTGCAAATACAAAGCCACGGTCTAACAAGCTCAAACGTGAGCTTGAGAACGTTGGATCCATGGTAGCGCCATAAGAACCGTAACCATATTGCAGTAGCGGGTTAGTGCCATCTTTTTTAAACGCATCTTTACGGTAAACTAAGCTTACCGGTACTTTTATGCCATCACGTGCTGTTACAAAAATACGCTCTGACGCGTAATTGTCAGCATCAAAATCACCTAACACAACCTGTTGCTTAAGAAGCGTTTTATCGCCAGTCGCTAAATCTACATCGTACGATGAGCTTGGAGTGGTCATGCTTGTGTAGTAAACACGTAACGTGCTGCTATCTATATCGTTATTGCCATAAGTACCAATTGTATAAGCGCTATCGTTAAAGCTCAGTGGTAACTCTTTACCTGTTTTTAAATTACGCGCAATCAACTTTGATTGGCCCATTTCACGTTTTTGGTAAACTAAGTAGTTATTAAATAAATCAATGCCTTCGAGTTTAATATCATCGCGCGCAGGGATCACACTTTGCCAATTAGCCTTGTCGCCTGCTTTATCAATATCAACTTTCATCAGCTGAAAATTTACAGCATCTAAGTTAGTTACAATGTAGTAAGTATTCCCTAGCTTCGAAATATCATATTCAAGCCCTGCTTCGCGCTCAATTAAGCGTTTAGGCATTGCCTTAGTATCATCAGCACTTAATACCGATACGCCTGATGCAGCCGTGCTACTGTGCCAAATATAAATCTCTGACTCATCTTTGCTTTTACTCATACCCATGTAGTAACTGGTATCAGTTTCTTCGTAAATTAGCTCATCATCAGCTTGCGATGTACCTAATGTATGACGATACACTTGGTAACCTAGTAGAGTTTGTAAATCTTTTTTAATGTAGTAAACCGTTTTATTATCGTTTGCCCACACAATGCCACCGTTGGTGCCTTCAAGTGTGTCTTCGAGTAATTTACCGGTAGTTAAATCTTTTATTTTTACGCTATAAATACGACGGCTAACAGTATCTTCGCCATAAGCCATTAAATTGCCATTAGGGCTTACATCTAAACCACTTACTGCATAATAATCATGGCCTTTAGCAAGCTCATTTACATCTAAAATAACTTGCTGATCGGTACCTGCAAAATCGCTGCTGCGTAAGTAAGTAGTGTACTCGTTATCGCCACGTGTTTGTGTTGAGTAAAAATAATCACCGTTTTTAACTGGGACTGAATCATCGTCTTTTTGAATACGCCCTTTTAGCTCTTCAAACAACTCACTTTGCAGCGTTTTAGTATGTGCGAGCATTGCATCAGTGTATGTATTTTCAGCTTCTAAATAGTTAATTACCTCTGGTGCTTTACGTTCATCATCACGCAGCCAATAGTAATCATCTATACGTGTGTCACCATGAATAGTCATTTCATGTGGCACTTTTTTAGCAACCGGGGCAACAGCTTGGACTACTTGAACCGTTTTAACTTGTGTATTACTTTTTTTGGTTTCTTCAGGGGCTTGATTACAGCCACTTAAAATAGCGAGTGATAGTGCTGCGAGTGCGAATGGGGTACGTTTCATCAGTCAAAGTCCTTGTTGTATTTTTATTTTTTATTAAGTAATTAAATATACCTAAAAATAACCTGTGTTGTGATTTAGTTTGTGAAGCTATGTAAAGTAAATCAACGTAATTCCTCTTTTCTTAATAAGCCTACATCAGGTACTCTGTAGATATATAAATCACTTTTAGGCTCAACTGATTAAGGGTAGTAATGAATAGCGAAGTAATTAACATTTTAACTATGGCAAAAGTAATTCAAACGGCCGTTGCTCCCGTATTTTTAATCACAGGTATAGCAGCAACTTTAGGTGTTTTATCTAATCGCTTAGCACGAATTACCGACAGAGCGCGCTTATTGGAGAGAAGATTAAAAGTAAATACAGATGATGATTTTAATAAGTCGCTAGCAACAGAACTCCGCGCTTTATTAAAAAGATCTCGATGTATACATATTGCTTTTAGTTTAAGTGTATTAAGTGCCTTACTTGTATGTGCTGTGGTTATGTTTTTATTCTTGTCGCACATTCAATCAATTAACTTAAGCGTGACCATTGCTTGTTGTTTTGTAGCAGCAATGGCATTACTTATATGTGCATTTATGTCGTTATTAGGCGAAGTATTTTTAGCAACGCGCAGCATGCGTCGCGGGATGATATTTGCAGATATTGATATAAACGATTAATTTTTTATAAAAAAACCCCGAGCAACTAATGTTGCTCGGGGTTTTTATTAAATAAGCTTATTTAATAAAATAACTTATTGTGCAGTATAAATCGTCTCTAGCACTTCAATTCTAGCTTCTTTAGCATAACCTGAAGCATTTAACTGCTCTGCTGCAACTAAAATATCTTGTCCATCATTCACTGCTAAAACGGCAATCTTAGTACCAGGAAATACAGACACCACTTTTAATCCAGCCGCTGCAGCAATGTCGCTAGCAGTAATACCATCTTTTAAAAGTACCGTAATATTACCTGATAAAGAACTTAAGTTATTAGTAAGAATATTACGAACTAATGACCCTTTAGTTACTACATCAGATGTACTTGCAACATTAACAACCGCCATGTCGCCTTTTTGCATAACTACATGCTCATCGGCAGCAACACTTGATGGCACTAAGCGTAAATTTTTCTCTACTTTATAAGAACCAAAATCAGCTTTAGTATACTTTAAGCTAGATGCTTGCTTCTTTGGTAGTTGAAGCTCTTTATCAAAGCTTGTGTTTGCCGTAGCGCTTAAAGAAATACACGCAGCAGCACTTAATACGATTAATTTATTAACTTTCATTTTCATAATCCTTACTCTTGACCTGCGTGACCGAATGCGCGTAAAGACACACCCTCTAAAACACTTGCTGAACTATTATTGCTAATACCTACTACACCTAAACCATTGTCATCACCTTTACTAAGTGCATAGCTATCTGCGCTCGTATCTAGTAAACGAACTGTCCAAGTGCCTTTAGTCGACTCACCATAAAACGCATTTGAAAGCATTACTGCATCTTTTAGTATATAGCCAACACTCCAACTGCTAGTGAAACTATATGCTGGGTAGAATAAAGCTTGCTTAGATGACAGTAATACACTTCTTGTACCCGCTGGCGATGTAACTTCTATAGCTAAATCTGTTCCGGCTGAAGTTTGTGTACCATCGCTTAAGCCAAAGCCCATTTCAGCATTACTTACATCAAACTTAAACTGCATTGCTTCAATGCTTAGCTCTTCAGTCACTTCAATTTCTTGTGTAAGACCCGTTGCATTGTTATCTGGAATTTCTAGTGCAAGTGCGTCTTCAGCAATTACTGAACCAACACCGCTCCACTGAGTAATAACTTGTTCACCTAAAGCAACATCATAAGCCTTCGCCATAGAAACCGCAGCTCCAGCATCAGCACGGCCAAAACCATATAAGTTATTGAAGTTATAACCGGCAGAGTTTTCAATCCAACCGTCGTGAGCAACAAATTCGCCTTCACCAACTGTTAATTTAACAGCAGCATTATCTGCATCAATTAAAGTGCTAGTTGATGCAAGGATATGGCGAACGTCACGCCATGTTAAATCTGGATTAGCCGAAAGAATTAACGATACCACACCCGATGCATTTGGCGCAGCAGATGATGTACCATTAAACGTTGAAGTATAGTTACAGCTTGCATTGTCTGCATGGCCTGGGTAGTTAAATGGATATTGACTTGCAGCAAACTCTTCACCATAAGCAGCAGCCCATGCTGCAATAGAACCACCATTGAAACCTGAATAACCATTAATACAAGTCATTTGATCTGTTGTTACCATTGCAGGTGCAAAACGACCATACTCACCCGCTGGAGCCGACACCATTACGTTAGCACCCGCTGTAGAATAGCTAGTATGTTTACCATTAGCATTTACTGCAGCAACACTTAAATAATAAGGGTGGCCTTGGCTTGGCTCAAAAGCGCCATTATAACAAGTTAAACCTAAGTCATTTGCACCATTGTCAGCACATAAAGAACCTTCATCGCCACCGTCTTCAAATGAGTTACCGCTAGATTTCATATTTAGCGCACCTTTACCGTCACGAAGGTTAAGGTTAGGGTAAGACTCAATTGCCTCATCTAGCTCTGAATAACCGATAAACGTAGGGAACGTAATACCGTAACTACGGTTAAAGGCTGAAATATTTTCAGACGTACTAATACCACTACCAGGGAAGCCATGAGCAAGTAAATCAGTTTGTGCTACTTTATCTCCACCAAGGTAGTTCATACCGATTAAGCCTGCATCAGGTGCAACACCACGGCCGCCTTTGCCATTCCAACCTTTTGCTGCAATTAAGCCGGCAACACTTGTTCCGTGGTCACCACTGTTTGATGTACTTGTAGGGTCTGTACGATCTAGCGCTTCAGCGTTAAGGTTTAAAGAACGATTTGGTAATACGTTATCTACTAAATCTTCGTGGCGAATTTCCATGCCCGAGTCAACAACAACAGCAGTTACACCAGCTCCTGTAACGCCTTGAGCATAAGCGGCTGTTACATTCATATCTTCACCAGCAACCAAACCTGTAGCTTCTGCATTAGCAAAACTAGCATCAACACTTGCTTGCGCTTCTTCTTCTGTATCGCCAAATAGATTTACATATAAATTAACTAAGCCCTGCTTCATTTCATCGCTTAATGAGTATGCTTTTTGGCCTGTATTATTTAGGTGCCATTGTTGATTTGCTAATGGGTCACCAACAACTCCTGAAATGTTTATTTGCGCAGAAGCCGTTTTACCATTTGCGTTTACAGTGTAATCAATAACTGCATCATCATCCGTCATTGGAACATAAGTAAATGATGTTCCCTCTACAGTTAGAGTACCGTGACTAAATGTAAATACGCCATCTTCTGCAATCACTTCTTCACCGTTTTCAGTGAAGCTAAATGTAAGTGCATCGCCATCGTTATCGCTGGCTTTAAATTCTGCAGTAACAGGGATCCATTGTTTTAAATCTACAACAACTACATCGCTCGCTTTAGGAGCTACGTCAGTAACTAATGGTACGCTACTTTTATTATCGTCATCACTACTTCCACAACCAGAAAGTGATACCACTATTGCAGCAGACAATGCTGACATTTTAAAAATATTATTTTTCATAAACTCTCTTTGTTAGTTATTTTTATGATGGGGGGGGAAGTTACACAACAGGAATCAAAATAACAACGAGGTGTTTACAGTCATTAACAATAAAGACAATAGATGTAACGATAGGGTAATCGTTGTATGCTTAGTTAAAGAAACAATTATTAAGCACATATATTAACTTGAACATTCAAAGAAGCTAATATAGAACAGGATTAACAATTACTTTAAAGGGGCAAACATGAAATTGAAAAAAGTATTAGCAGGTATAGCATTAGCTACATGTGCACTTAGCGTATCGGCAAATTCTGCATTTAAAGAACCAAGTGACGCGATTGAATACCGCCAAGCTGCGTTTTCAATGATTTCAGTGCAAATTGGTGACATGGGCGCAATGCTAAAAGGTAAAGTACCTTTTGACGCAGATCAATTTAAAATGCGTGCTAACAACGCTGCTGCACTTTCAAAAATGCCATGGGAAGCGTTTTACGAAGGGACAGATAAAGGCGATACAGCTGCACTTGCTGCTGTTTGGGCCGAAAATGCAACCTTTGTTGAAAAAGCGAATGCTTTTGCAGCAAATGCAGATAAGCTAGCGTTAGCAGCCCAATCGGGCGATAAAGCCGTAATTGGTAAAGCTTTTGGCGCATGGGCTAAAGGCTGTAAAGATTGCCATAAGCAATTTAAAGATTAATTATTGTTGTAGCCAGTTTAACAACAATAAATAGATAATAAAAAAGCACTGAGCGTTAATAACGGTCAGTGCTTTTTTTATGCTTTATATTTACGAGACTTTAGCAGCTCGGCTTTTAAAAGGGCGCTTAAATAACGCACCAATATCGCCTAGAATAATATATAAACACGGTACTAATATAAGCGTTATTAACGTTGCAAACATAACAGCAAAGCCAAGTGCTACTGCCATAGGTATTACAAACTTAGCCTGCAGGCTTGTTTCAAACATAATAGGTAATACACCAGCAAAGGTTGTTATAGACGTTAATAGTATTGCTCTAAAGCGGGCACAACCAGCTTCTATTACTGCATTTTTAACGCTAACACCTTCGCGGCGAACTTGGTTTACATAATCTGTCATTACAAGTGAATCATTTATAACAACACCTGCTGCGGCAATTAAGCCAAATCCCGACATTAAGCTCATATCTAAATCAAACCAGTAATGACCCCAAATAGCCCCGGTTAAACTAAACGGAATAACCGACATTACAATAAGCGGTTGTGAATAGCTTTTAAGCGGCACAGCTAGCAGTATGTATACTAAAATCATTCCGCCAATAAAAAACATTATTTGCTCATTAGCTTGAGCTTGCTGCTCTTCTATTGCGCCACCAAGCTCTGATTTAACACTTGGGAATTCTTCTATTAGCTGTGGCAGTAGATTTTCTTTTACTTGCTTAACCACTTCGCCTGGCTCAATTTGCTCTTCATCAATATTGCCATAAACATACACGGTACGGTAACCACCTTCGCGGCGTATATAGCTAATACCTGGCGTTTCTGTTAGCTCTACTACATCACCAAGAAGTACTTCTCGCCCTTGTGGGGTAGTAACAACGGTGTGTTTAAGCGATGAAAATGCCTCACGAGTCAGCTTAGGGTAACGTACCATTACGCGTACTTCTTCGCCGTTTCGGATTACACGCTGTGCCTCGCCACCATAAAAACTAGCACCCACTTGATTTGCAATACCGGCTAAATCTAAGCCTAAATCGTAAGCAACAGGTTTAAGGCTCATTTGCACTTCTTTGCTCGCAGGATCTATGGTTGAGCTAATATCAAACAATCCTTTTTGCTGTTGAAGTAATTGAATAAAACGACGACCCGCTTGATTTAAAGTATCTATGTCTGAGCCATACAGTAAATAGCCAAACTCGCCGCCGCCATTACCACCGCCGCCACCAACATCGTCTTGAATAGTTAACGACTTAATACCAGCAATAGTCGGCATAGCCTCACGCCACCGTCGAGAAAGCTCAAATGCATTGTATGGACGTGAATCTTCGTCAACTAATGGAGCTAGTAACTGCGACTCGGTTCTGCCTTGATTAAATACCAATACATCACGAATAATTTTTTGACCAAACTCACGTTCAGTCTCTTCATCGACTCTAAGTACCATAGCTTCTATTTCACGAATAGCAGCAATGGTTTGTAAGTCAGAAACGTTGTCGTTCATTTCTACTTGAATTTGTGGAAAGTCGTGCGGCACTTTAGGAGTTGGAACTGTACGTACTTTATTAGACGTAATAAGTGCAATACTGATTATAAACATTGCAATAAAAGCAAACAAAACAGTCCAGCGCCAATCAACACACTTAGCAATAAAACGTTTGTATGGGCCATTTACGAAACCAAAAAAGCGTGTATTGAAGCGATCGCGCCAGCCACCTTTTTTAATCGGCGAAAAGTGCGTATGAGCAATGTGAGCTGGCAGTATCAGCTTTGATTCAATCAAACTAAATACTAAACACAGCATTACCACAACGGCTATACCATAAAAGAAGGCACTTTCTGGCCCGCTCGACATTGTGAATGGTGCAAATACAGCAATCGTTGTTAACACACCAAAGGTCGCAGGGGTCGCAACTCTGTTAGCACCACGCACAACATTTTCTACACCACCGCCGCTTTTTTCAACTTCGGTGTAGGCAGCTTCCCCTATCACTATGGCATCATCCACCACTATGCCGAGCACCATTATAAAAGCGAATAACGAAATAATATTAATGCTAATGCCAAATAGTGGCATCATCATCATGGCCCCTAAAAAACAAACAGGTAAGCCAATCATTACCCAAAGCGCTAGTTTAAAACGTAAGAATAACGACAACATAATTGCCACCAAAATTGCACCTTGAAACAGGTTAGCTTTCATCATATCAAGGCGAGCATTTAGGTAGTAGGTCATATCCATTAATGGCTCTAATCGAATACCCGGCGGTAGTTGCTTATTTTTTTGATCAATAAACGCTTTAACCGAATCCGCAACGGGAATCATGTTTTGCTCTTGCGTTGCTTTAACCGATAAATACACCGCGTTTTCGCCATTAAACTTAAAGTAGCGCTCACCTTCGATAAATTGATCTTTAATCACGGCAATATCTTGCAGTAAAACTTTAGCGCCATACTCGCCAATTTTTACCGGAATTTGCCTAAACTCTTCACCCGAGTAAAACTGATTCTCGACGCGAACAGAAATAACACCTGCGTCTGTTTTTAGCTGCCCCGCCGAAAAGTTAGCTGAATAACGACGCACTGCATTCATTACATCACTAAGGGTTAGGTTATATTGACGCAGCGTATCGGGCTCTATTTCAATTGCTATTTCATCAAGAGGAACATCGTTTACCACTAACGACACGTTAGATAACTGTAGTAACTCATCCTCTATTTGGTTTGCTATAGGCTTAAGCTCTGTAAGTGGTAAGTCAGCAACGAGCGTCATACCTATTACGTCTTGCCTAAACTCAACCTGACTTATGGTGACCGGTTCCATACCCGCCGGAAAAGTCGCAATGCCATCAACACGCAACTTTACTTTATCAAGCACATCGGTAAGTTTTGCATCGGTATTTATTTCCAGGCTTGCTGTACCGCCATTTCTAAATGCGCGATACACGCCTTTTTTAATTTCGGTTATATCTTTAAGTGACTCTTCAACTTTTATAAGAATACTTTCTTCTATTTCCTGAGGAGAGGCACCTGGGTAATTAGCCTCAATATTAATGTAGTTAATCTCTACATTAGGAAACATTTGACGCTGAATCGTAAAGTAACTTATAGCCCCCATAATAATGATAAAAAACATCATTAAATTAGCGGCTACTGAATTATTAGCAAAGTAGGCAATTAGCCCTGTTTGTTTTTGTTGTATTGACTCGCTCATAACTATTACACCCTACAGCTGTTGCGTGTTTGAAGTGCTCGTTTCTGAGCTTTCAGGTTTTGCAGCTACACCTGCAATTTTAACCTGCATTCCTTTTTGCGGGTATTCAGGTAAAGTAATAACGAGTTTGTCATCGGCATTTAAACCACTGCTAATATAAAAATACTCACCCTCTTCACGAATAACCGTTACTTTACGTGGCTCTAGCTCTTGGTTTTCGTTTACTACCCACACAGTTTGGTTGTTAACCAAAGCTTGCGGTAAACGGTAAATATTATTAAGCATTGCACCTGCAAAATTCACCTGTACGTAGCTGCCAAACTTAATGGCTGGTTGTATATTCTTAAGACCGTATGGGTCTTCTATACGCACTACTAGACTGCTCATACGCGTAGCGTTATCAACAATCCCTAGGTCGCGGTCAATTACACCTTCACGCGTGAAGCTGTTTAGACCTTTTTGAATAATCGTTGCGGTAATGCCTTTAATACGTTCTGGCAAAAAAACGCTATCGAACCCTGCTATAGGAATAATCACTTCAGCAGTTTCAATATTATTGAGCTCAGCAACTTGCGAACCCATAGTGACAAATTGACCAACACCTACATTTCGGCTAATAACCAATGCATCGTAAGGGGCTGTTACTTCACAATTATCTAAGTCACGTTGTGCACGTTTTAATGCAGCTTGCGCCGACTTTACAGATGCCTGCGCACTTAACACTTGAGGCTTACGTAAAAATAAGTCGGTACGCGCTTTACTTGGAAAACGCTTTGCTTCATCTGCGGCTACTTGAGCTTGGGCCTGCTCTTCAATTAAGCCTGCTTGTGCACGAGCAATTTCTGCCTCTGCAACAAGTACTGCTGCTTCGTAGTTGTCTTTTTCGATAGTGAATAACGTTTCACCGCGAGCAACGATGCCGCCGGCTACAAAATTAGGATGCCAACTTAACACTTCACCCGACACCTGCGCCGAAAGCTGTGTACTTTCAAGAGGCTTTACTTCACCGTAGCTATTAATAATAACTTGATGATCGTTTGCAGCCACTGGCTCAACTTGCACTGTTGGACGAGTATCAATTACTTCTTTTTTTTCTGGCTCTTGTGCAATGGCATTTATTCCCATAAAGCCAACAACACCAACAATTAGCGCTACAAATGGAAAAACCCATCTAAGTGAATTTGTTTGCATATCCTATTATCCCCAAAATTCTATTAACGTCATAATACCAGAGCCATATGAAACATTAAGGTGACATTTGTAAGCAACTGTTGCAAATACATATAAACCACTGCTATTTAGGGCTATAAAAATAACTTTGCATGCAGCTCACCTCATTCGTTATATTTTGTTACAAACTTTTGTTTATTAATATCAGTTAATTAGCGTTGTACACTTAAATTTCGTCGCGAAGATGTGCGAAATTAAATTAATTTACGTACAGTCCAATTAAATTAACAAATATTAAAAGTCTCAAAATGAAATTAACGACCATCACCCTTGCGCTTAGCTTAGCGTTTGGCAGCCATGCACTTGCAGCCGATAAAAAAGACGAAAAAGAGCCAAAAACACTTAGCGAAATGATCAAAGGACAAACCGAATTTGCCGGTATATTTAGCCTTTATCAAGACGAAAAAACCGGTAAGCACCTTATGGTGATTAACGAGTCCCAACTTAATACGCCGTTTGTATATTTTGCGCACACTGTCGATGGCGTTACAGATGCAGGCCATTATCGTGGTTCGTACCGTGAAACTAAGTTAATTGAATTTAGAAAATACTTTGATCGTATCGATATCATTAGCAAAACACCTCGCTACAAATTTGACGAAAACAGTGCAATTTCAAAAGCGAGTGATGCCAATATTAGTGAAGCGGTACTTGCGAGCATTAAAATAGAAAAGGAAGAAGACGGTAAAATAGCATTTAACGTAAATAAGTTATTTTTAAGCGAAGCACTTCATAAAGTATCACCTACGCCAAATCCAGCTGATAAAAACGCTAAAAAGCGCTTTAAAGTAGGCAAATTAGACGATAAAAAATCACGCATTATTAAACAGCGTCCATACCCTAATAATCTAGACGTGGTTGTTGATTACGTATTTACTAACCCAAGCCCAACAGTACGTGGCTCAAATGCAGTAAGCGACCCGCGTAGTATATCGGTAAAAGTTCAGCACTCGTTTGTTGCTCTACCTAGCAATAACTACGCACCACGTATGGATGATGCGCGCATTGGTTATTTTACAAATCAATTTGATCAAATGACATCTGCCGATTGGGCACCTTATGAAGATGTTATAAAACGTTGGGATCTACAAAAGAAAGACCCTAGTGCAGCACTTTCAGAGCCAGTAAAACCAATTACTTGGTGGATAGAAAACACCACACCTATCCAATGGCGCGATACTATTCGTGACGCTGTTTTAACGTGGAATACTTCTTTTGAAAAAGCCGGTTTTAAAAATGCCTTAGAGGTAAAAGTACAACCAGATGATGCAGACTGGGATGCGGGCGATATTAATTACAACGTACTGCGTTGGACTTCGTCACCTAAGCCTCCATTTGGCGGATACGGACCAGCACTTGCTAACCCATTAACAGGCGAAATACTGGGCTCAGATATTATGCTTGAGTTTGTATTTATGAAAAACCGTTGGATTTACGACACACTTTTTACTCAAGGAACAATGAGCCACGGTGAAACAACAAATACCGGTGAGCTAAATTGCTCGCTAGGGCATGAGATTCAACAAAATCTAATGCTTGCCAAAGGTCTTGCTAGCGGCGACAAAATTGAAGATAAAGAAATGCTTCGCCAGGGTCTAACGCAATTGGTACTTCACGAAGTTGGCCATACTTTAGGTCTTAACCACAATATGAAATCATCTATTTTGTGGGATGAAAAAGAAGTACACGACAAAAACAAAACCCAAGGCATAGTAACCGGTTCTGTTATGGATTATGCACCGGCTAACATTGCCCCAATTGGTATGCAGCAAGGTGATATTTTTCAAACAAAACCAGGTCCTTACGATGATTGGGCAATTAACTACGGCTACAGCGTAGCACTTGCAGATGAAGCTGCTGAGCAAGCTAGACTTGAAAAAATACTTGCTCGCTCAAGTGAACATGCCCTTGCCTTTGGTAACGATGCAGACGATATGCGCGCACCAGGTCGCCATATCGATCCACGTGTAATGATTGGTGATTTGTCGTCAAACCCTGCTGCCTATGGCGCAGATCGTATGGCGCTAATTAATAAACTATTTACTGAGCTAAAAGATAAAGCAACAGTTAAAGGCGAGTCTTACCAACAGCTTGTTACCTCTGCTAATAGCTTGTTTGGTCAGTACCGAGCTCAAGCGGGTGTTGTTTCTCGCCAGATTGGTGGTGTGTACGTTGAGCGTGCTGTAGTGGGTGATGCAAACGCAGATAAACCATTTACACCGGTATCTCTTGAGCGTCAAACACAAGCGATGGATATACTCGCAAAGTTTGTATTTGCACCAGACGTACTACAAAACATGCAACCTCTATATAGCTACTTGCAACTGCAACGTCGTGGCTTTAATCACTTTGGTAAAAATGAAGACCCTAAAGCACACAAAATGATTTTAGGTATGCAAAAATCTGTACTTGCGCAGCTATTACACCCAGCCGTATTACTGCGTATTTCTGATACTGCTTTGTACGGCAATGAATATAGCCTAACTCAGTTTATGCAAGATTTAACCGCTAATATTTTTGTGAAAAGCAAAGACACAAATTCTATTAGTCACAACTTACAAATTGAGTATGTTAATCAGCTAATCGCAATTGCAGGTCTTGGCAAAGCAAGTAAATACGATAACTTAGCTAAAACAGCTGCGTTATATCAGCTAACTCAAATAGCCGATACCAGTGTTGCTTGGGGTGCAGATACTGCGACTAAAGCGCATAAAAAATATATTGATCGCTTAATTGCAAAAGCGCTAGAAGCGTAAAATATCTCTGCTAATTGAGTAAACCAAGGCCACGTTTAACGTGGCCTTTTTTATAACTTAATTCACAGATCAAATATAAATAGTGCCTTTTAAATACCTTACAGCATGCCCCGTTAAGGTGACGGTTGTATCACCCACTTCACATAGTAAATGCCCGCCTCTGCTTGAAGCCTGATAAGCGCTTAACGTAGTTTTACCCAATTGCTGCGCCCAGTAAGGTGCTAAGCCAGTATGAATAGAGCCTGTTACATAATCTTCGTCGCCACCGCTTGCAGGCCAAAAATAACGAGATATAAAATCATATTCAGCACTTGGAGCAGTGGCCACTACATCAAGTGGATAAAGTGTTTTTAAAAGCTCTGAGCTAGTCTTTAATTCAAGTATTTGATCGGCGTTTTCATAAATAACAAAATAGGCTTGGCGATTTTTAAGCACTTTACTCGGTTGTATAGACAGGCCGTCAAGTAGTTGCTGAGGCACATTTTGCACTTCAACCGGTGCTTGTTTTGGAAAGGTCATTGCAAAGCTACCATCAGCGTTTTTATTAACGATTAGCTCGCCCACCGCATCAGCAATAAAGCGAATTTGCGATATGTTATGCTCTTCACATAAAACATAGGCAGCCGCAAGTGTGGCGTGACCACAAAAATCGATTTCCATTAACGGCGAAAACCAACGAATAACAAAACTTCCATCGTCTTGCCGGCAGGTAAAAGCAGTTTCAGATACGTTATTCTCAGCGCCAATCTTTAGCATTAAATCGTCACTTAACCACGATTCTAGTGGGATCACTGCCGCATAATTACCTTTAAATAACTCATTCGTAAACGCATCAATTTGATGAATAGCTAATTGCACTTTAATCCCCTAAACAATTTTATATACACGCTGAAGGTAAAATTTCTTTTGGTACTGTTGTTTTATTTTCGCCAACCGCTTGCATGCCAGTTACCGGTTCGTCAAACCCACATAACCACGCAATCGGGCTTGTAGGGCTTCCCGTTACAACTGCGGGTCTGAATGTTAAAACTGTATTTTTCAAAAGCTGTGAAGCTTTATTACCCAAGCTAATATGAATAGCACCATTATCAACTGTAATACCTGTTACTCGATTGCCAATCAAAAATTTACTTGCAGGCACACCTGCTTGTTCATTACTTGCTGGAAAACGCCTGTTTTCAAGATAATAAACCGTAACGTCTTCTCTAATGGCAGCTGCCATTGCAAGTGGGTCAACAAGTTCTGCTCGTTGTATATACTTACTGTATTGAGGTAGCGCAACCGCAGCTAAAATACCAATAATGGACACCACCACCATCAACTCTATTAACGTAAATCCTTTTGTTCTCATAGCACTTCTCCTAGCATAAATAGTGGTTGATAAGCCGCTTTCACAAATAAGCAAATAGACACAACAATGACCAAACCATAAACAATAACGAGCTTATTTATAAAGCTTTTAATATGTGTATTAAGTAACTTTAGCTGCTGCTTTAATAACGCTTTAAATTCTTCTTGGGTTTCTAAACCTAGCAGCTCGCATTGAGCTAAGTGCTGGGTTTGAGGTGTAGAGGCTTTAACACCCTTTTTATGATTACTTGGAAATAATAGCGTGGTAATTAAAGAGTTATGCTCATTAATTAATTGACGAGGAATAAGAAATTTAAATAAACCCGAAAAAGGCTTTAGCTCTGTGAGAGCACTTACATTTTTTAGCTTTAAAATAACGGTAAAAATAACACTCTGCAATAAAACGAGTAAAATAATTGGCACATACCAGTACGTAAAATAATCATCAAATACATGATTTAAAGAAACAGTATGCTTGCTATATATCTCAACAAAAGTAGGCACAACAAAAGACTGATACAACAAAGAGGATAAAACATAAATAACAAATACAATGGTTAAGTAACTAAGCCAGCCCTTGTGCTCAAACTTAAATTCGTTAACTAATTCCGGTAAACATTGATAATACGTAGCTTGCTTTTGCGATGTTGCCTCATCTTGAGATGCAATTTGCGTCGCCAGATTATGCGCTAATTCACTATGCGACCCGCTATTGGCATACATATTTAAATGGGGCAGTGTACTCAGCTCATCTTTTTGCTCTGTACTTAGTGTTTTAGAGCTATTAACACGGCAAATATAGCCAAACTGATTCCAATTCATACTTTATCCTTTTATTAGATAAAGTAATTTGCCATAAATTAAGCTAAATAGGAACTTAAGTAGCTTGTTTTCAAGCCATTACAGGTCGCATTCTATAATATTGCATACAACCAAATTGCACAGCATTGGTAAGCAATAGCATAATAAACATAAGTAAGTGCGCTGTGCTTGGAGCCGCTGTTGTAAGCTCAACAACTAAGCCGCAAATACCAGCAATAAACTGCAAGCTAAAGTAGCGCGCGCTTAAATTACTCACATTACCCGTACGCAATGTTTTATAAGTTTGCGGCATAACACGTACCGAACTCATCACAAGGCCAACATACGTTAAAGCGCTTAATACCGTTGCAGTATCGAGGCTTGAATTCAAAAGCAGTGAAAAAGGCAGTAACGAAAAACCTAGCATAGTAAACAACTGTACCCGTTCTCGTTTAGCTGCGTTATAACGTGCAAAAAAATACAAAATAAGTCCGCTTAACGCACCAGTTACAATAAATGGTAACGCAATATAAAAACGCTCAAAATAAATATTGTAGGTTATAAAATAAAGGCTTTGTGCTAACCCAAACGTCATCATCAATAGTGATAAACCTGAGACACTACGATTTTTTCGAATTTTGTTTAGTAATGGTAAAAAACTAAAAACCAAAATAAATGAAGACAATATAGGCAAATAATGCGCCAAAGCAACCTCGCTCGTTACATAAATGTTAATTAAAAGCAGAAATAAAAACATTTAATAAACATTTGTTTTAAAAGGCTTTTACTATGAGCGCGGCATTGTAGAGCCGCGTAAATTTAACTCAACTAAATAAGAAATTCTTGTTTTAGGTACTGGCAAGCTAGGTATACAAAAACCGTAGAATTAAGTTCACGGTTTACCGGTTTAATAGAAAGCCTCACCGCCTAACTATTAAATAAAAATGATAGTTGTTATCATGCGCAAGTCATTAACTGCTGTATATAAAACTACCTATGAGAAAAACTCTTTTTAAAATTCACAGTTGGATCGCTCTAATAGCTATCATTCCATTGATTGTTATTAGTATTACAGGGAGCGTATTAGTTTTTAAAAGTGAAATAGATGGCTTACTTATGCCAAGCAGCCACTTTGTTGTAAATGCACTGCCAGAGCGCATGCCAATCGACACGTTAATTGCCAAAACAGAGCATGCTTACCCTGAATATGTAGTAAGTAGTTGGGAAATATTTAACGATGATACAGCTGATCGGGTTTACTTAGTCAAACGCGGCACAGAGCAATGGTATAAGTTTCATTTAAACCAGTATACGGGTGACATTTTGTCTGAACCTGTTGGTACCAGCCATTATTTTACCGATTGGTTTTTAGAACTACATTACACTTTTTTACTGAACGACTTTAAAAACCTGCCAGGGCAAACAGGCACTGTACTAGGCTTCTTTTTTGCTCTGTTTTTATTGGTATTAGGTATTACTGGGCTTATTATTTATCGTAAATTTTGGCAGCGTCTATTTAGTGTGCGCTGGCGTGCAACACTGCAAATTGTACTTAGCGACATTCATAAAATGACGGGGGTTATAGGATCTCCCATCATTATTATTTTAGCTATCACAGGTGGCTACTTTAACTGGGCGGTGTGGTATCACGAAGTTATTGAACACGCAGAGGAAGAGCACTTTGTACTAACCAAAAACCTACACAGTAGCGATATTTCATTTCAACACATACTCAATGACAGTAAAAAACAAATACCCACTTTTAACGGCACGTTTTTAGTTATGCCACTCGAGCCTGACGAAAACATTACCTTATTCGGCGAAGTCGATACCGCCAACCCACTTGCTAGTGAGTATGCCAATACTGTTAGCTATAACAAGCTAACAGGCGAGCACATAGCTAACTGGGATATTCGCGAAGTAGGCGTTGGCTGGCAGGTAATTGATAGTTTTAGAAAGCTTCATTTTGGCTACTTTGCAGGGCTAATAAGTAAAATACTGTGGTGCGTAATTGGTTTAAGCCCAGTGTGGCTAGCAGGTACTGGTTTTTACTTATGGTTTACTCGCCGAAAACGTAAAAAACAATCACAAAAAAACCGCTTAAGTAAACGCAGTACAGCAAGTGCTTGATTAAAAACCCACCACATTGTAATGTAAAATTTAACAATGGAGTGGGTTTATGATGTTTTATAAAATAGCAGTCTGTATTACTTTTTTATATTTAGTTGGATGTAACACAACCAAGGTTCAGCAAGTAGAACAACAAATAGAGCTTGAACAACTATTAAACCATTCTTTGTTTAATAAACTCGACACTCCTTCTGAGTACAGTATTTTCGAGCTGCCAAATGCTGAAAAAGAAAAATTTTTAGCCTATGCCGAAAAACAAAAACAGTCTGAAATCCGTCATGACCGCATTATTTACAACTACCTCGAAAGCAACTTAGCTAACTTTAAATACCACGGCGATACACTTACTTCAGCCCAAGCCTTAAAACTTTCGCAAGGCAACTGTATTAGCTTAGCTGTTTTAACACAAAGCTATGCACAAACTCTCGGACTAGAAACGAGCTTTCAAGAAGTAACAAGTCAGCCTGTATACGCAAAAGAAAATAATGTTGTTTATGTAGCAAGCCACTTTAGAACAAGAGTATACGCCCCAAAAGTAGAGAAAAAAGATGATAATATTGTTGAATTTTTCAGAGCGGGCACCTTAATCGACTACTTTCCTACCCGTCGCAGTTTTTATTCAAGCAGTGCAGATTATAACGATTTAGTTTCGAAGTTTTACAGTAATTTAGCTGCAACAGCGCTAGCAGACAAACAGCTGGATATTGCTTACTCGCTTATTTTACAAGCAAACAAATACACTCCCAATGATCCTGAATTATTTAATATAGCGGGCATTTTGCATCGTCGGGCTGGTGATTTACAAAGCGCTAAAAACATCTATCAAACAGCACTTAGTAATAATGAAATAAGCATTAATTTAATCAGCAACTATCAGCTTTTAGCTAAAAAATTAGGCGACAAAGAGCTTGTTAAAGAGCTCACTTCACAATTAGTTAATAAAGAAAAAGACCCATACGAATTACTAGTAATCGCTAAAAACGACTTACAAGCTGGCCACGCTCATCAGGCTAAAGCACACCTTGAGCAAGCTATTACTAAAGCGCCTTACATTGCTGAGCTATACTTGGAACTCGCAAAAGTTCGCTATCAACAAGGTAATATTAAACAAACACAAACCTTACTTGAGAAAGCAATTGAACTAGAACGTGATAATCAAAAACTCGATGTATATCAAGCTAAGTTACTATCCTTGCAGATGGATAAGTAACTTAGCCAATTGATATTTATAACGAATAATAAAAGCTCAGCCAAGCACGCATTTCATCATCAAAGCTACTGCCCTCAACCCGCGACACACCCATATTAAATGTTAAATCATTTACGCCTGCAGGCCCCATTCCAAAACTAAAATCACCTTGGTATTTTAAACCGTAACTTTGTGCATATACGGTGCCGTCGAGTTGATGTTGCTTATAATAAAGCCACGGCATGCCTTCTTTAAAGCTAAAGCCGCCACCGTAGCCTTGATAGCGCTTTGCAGTTGCGCTGTAAAAAGGCAGCTCAGATGAAAGTACATATTCACTATTTTGCTGCTGATTAATAAGATTTGAGCTAAAGCCACCTAATGCAAGGCTGCCATCATCACGCTGCTTTTGATCAAAGTTTGCATAAAGAGAAATACCAAACGCTTTACCAAAAATTTTGGCGGCTAAATCGTAACCTTGCCAATTATTATTTTTGGTGCTGCCATCGTACCAACTCGCATAAAGGCTCTGGCCTATCACAAAGTCTTGACGATCATATTGCCAATTTTGAGCAACGCCTAAACGCGTCCAATTTTTATGGCTTTGCTTATAATCAGTGTAATTGTAGGCAAGCTCTGGCGTTAAACTTAGCTGCCCTAATTTAACAGGGTAATTTATTGCAGCAAAACCACCACGGGCATCCATGTCTGCATTTAGGCTTTGCTGATACTGGCGCGATGTATTTAAATTATAGTCAAACAATGCTAGTTTCAGTTTTACATCAAGCGCATTATATTTTGCCTGCACATAACCACCGTGCAGTGCTCCATCGTGTAAATCAGTGCTATACCCCGCCTGTAAGTCGAGCTGCTTTAATAAGTCGCTACTTTTAATGCTTAAATCTAACAAACTGGTAGAAGCCGAATAATACTGCGTTCCTAGTGCAAAGGTAGCGTGCTGGTCGAGTACGTTGTAATTTGTTTGCTCTGTAGTTTCGTGCTTATATATTTTAGCTTTTGGAAGTGTATGTTCGTTTACTATTAGCAGCGGTGCTTTTTTGTTAGCTGCAAACTCAGTAACTACAGTGCTTTTTATAGCTTTTGGCAGTGTTTTTACATTTGGCCCATCTGCAGTTATCGAAAAATAGAGTAACGAGCCATCGGCCATTTCAATTGGGTGGGCAACTGCCTCTTGCCCTTGGGTTAACTTGGTGAGTGTTTTACTCTCTATGTTGTAGTTATAAATATCGGTGGCGCTATTTAAACCTGCAACAAAGTAAATTGACTCGCCATTAAGACTAAAGCTCGGCTGACTTAAATATTGATACCCGTTTGGCATAGGTACTAATTGCTGCTGATTGCCGCCTACACCTTGTATATACAATTGCCAGTTTTCATTTAATGATGTTGATAAATAAACTAATTTAGTTTCGTCAGGACTGAGAATTGGGTAATCGTAAGTTGTCTCAAGGCTTTTTGTAAATAATGGTGTGATGGTTTGAGTATTGAGATCAACCTTTACTAATTCAGAGTAGCCATCTCTTATTTGCTCGCCATACAAGGTTTCACCGTTACTGGTTACGCTAAATCGTCGTATACCAGCAAGTTCGGTAAGCTGTTTAATATTTCCAGTGTCAGTGTTATAGCTAAATATGTCAGACACTTTGTTATAAATACCCGACTCTTCATTGCTGTACGCATTGAAATACAACGTTGTGCTATTTACCCATTGAGGATTTGCAATAACGGCTCGGTTAATTTGATTAAGCACTTGTTTTTGTTCGCGCTTAAATACACTTGGCGCTGTATCGGGAATGTCTTGTGCATCGTTTTCGAGTAGCTCTTTTTGCGCTTTAGTAAACTCTTCTTGCGCTTTAATGTTGTCATCAGTGCTATAAATTATAAGCTTGGTATTACTCTCTTTATCTCGCTCAACAATCGCAATTTTACTACCATCTTTTGAAAGTACTGGGTTACTTGCATATAAGTTAAGCTCAAGCCAAAGCTCACTATTAAGTAACGACTCCCCTTGCTCTATTTGCATTGCTTTATAGGTATATTCAGCTATAAATCGGCGATATAACTTGGCTGCACTTTGCCCAAACACACCGCTAAATGCCTCATCAAAATTCCGCGTTTTTACGCCTTGCATTCGCGTCCAAACACTATCGAGTGTTTGTTCTGAATAGTTTTTCTCTAACCAATTTAAAAAGCGACTACCCATTAAATACGCCATTGAGCCGCCCATAAAGCCCTGCTCGCCATTTAACTGCCCATAGGTTGGCAGTGCGCCCTGTTGAGCAAATTCTCGCAGTGTTGACTCTGAGTAGTTATCAAACAAACGTCCACGACCCGTCATTTTAGACTCAATCAATGTGGCATAACCTTCGGCTACCCAGCGCGGCGTATCACTGTAGGTTAAGTCGTATAAATCCCATATACCACGTACTTTCTGCTGCCAGTGATTGCGTGTAGGCTGTGCTAAGTGCACTAAGTGAATATATTCATGCAACACAAGCAACTGCTGCCAGCCAGAGCTGTTTGATATAACTGTGTCGGATTGTGGTGGGGTTGTAAAAAGTGCCATTACAGGGTTACTTGAGGTAGGTAGCGCAAAGCCGTTTGCTGCATTTAGGGGATCAAACACCACTACATCAACTGTTTTATCAAGTGCTCTGTTTTGCTGCTCAAGCACTTTGGTGCGTACTATTTCAAGCTCTGTTGCAGTTGATTTAGCAAAATCAGCATGCTCAACACTGTAGTGAATATTAAAATGTTCAGTATGAATAGTTTGCCAATCGGCTGCAAAGCTTGGTGCTGCTAGTAATAAAGCTGATGCGATAAGTGTTTTTTTCATGAGCGTCCCTAAAAGAATTCCTTAATACCATCTAGGGTATTATTAAATGTCTTTCATGGGCAGTAAGAAAGTGTAATAAAGCATGTGCAAATGTGTATTTACACATGTTTTATCAGGGGAGTTTACATCCAGCTGCGAGTATCTGACTCAATCTGCTTAATTGTAAAATCAATAATAAAGTCAGCATCTTGCTGCTTTATGTAGGGCATAAATGCAAACCCTGAAGCAAGTTGTATATACAGGCTTTTTAAGCCTGATTTTCTCATTAAGTACGTACTTATACTGCGTGCACTTTGCGCTTTATAAAGCTCAAAAACACGGTAATGAACGCCAATCATACCTTTGCGTACAACCATGTAAAATCGACCATTATCCTCATGCATGTAATAACCATAACGCTGATACGATAAAGTTACCAAGCCAGAAAACACCACCAAAACACCAAGGCTTATCAAAGTATTAATATCAGCAATAAAACAAAAGCCAAACACTAATGCACTCGGTAACAGTGAATAAAAGCCTAAATTTTTATACAAAAGCGCTCGCTCTGCGCGCTTAAAAGCGAGTTTTTTACTATTAAACCACGGGTAAATCCATTGGCATACACTATCAACTTGTTCGCTATTTAATACGGGTAATACCAAGGTTTGTTTATTTTTTTTAGCCGCAACACCGGCTGCTACTCCCCCGCTACTTGCTTGCAAGCACTCAACGGTAAATCGCTTTAGTAATCGCCCCATTAGGTTTTGCTTAATAACAATAGATTGCACTTTATCCATGCTCATTGAAAGCTGATGGCGCTCTAACAAGCCAGCAATACGTTTAAACTTTTGACCTTTAAAATAAAGCTCAAAGTTATAAAAACGAATAAGCGACATAGTCACCGATAGCATTACAGCCACCAAAACTAACAAAACAATTAAGGTGATCATCGCAAAGGTAGCAGCACTTGCCAGCATACCAAGCTCTTGTTGGTAAAAGCCTTCTACTTTCGCAATAATTTGCTTCTCTAAAAAATCAACAATCAGGTTTATAAAAGGGGCCAAAGCAGCGATTGCTAAAATAGCCATATTCGACATTAAACCAAATTTAGCTATTTCTTTATTGCTAATGCTTAGGCTGTTTTCGATAATGTCTGTTTTGCTTTGTTCAGTATTTTGTATTTCTTGCTGTTGCTGTGCTTTAAAATCAAATATTTGTTTACGCATTTGCTGTGCATAATCTTTAGTGACGCCAGGTAAAACAACTTCTTGTGACACACTGCCAGCTGCATCAAAAATACAATTAACTAAGTTTACGGGGGTAAAATAAAATGGCTCGGCAATATTAACGTTTTGCACACGACCAAATTTAAGCGTAAGTCGCTCTTTTTTAAATACACCTTTGTTAAGCAATATTTCGTTGTCGCTACTAATACAAAACTTAAAATTTAAATAATATAAAAATGAGTAAATAAGCAACGAAATTAGCGCAATCCCACCTGCAACCTGTGCCCAAAACAACTTATTTTCTACTTGAGTAACAAACACGACAAGCATAGGTAGTAAGTTTAAAAGGCCATCTTTTACAAAGCGCACACTAAAGTGCACAACAAAGTATAAAAGTGCCCAGGGCGATACTTTCTGCCAGTAAATAGGGCTCGCTTTATCTTCGATAGTTGTATTACTCATCGACTAAAGCTGCCTGAGTAGTTGCGTCGTCTTGGCGGTAGTTTTGTACAAATTGGCGCATATTTTTACAATCATCATGGGTTAGCCCACTAATTTGTAAATCGGCACTTACACCACCAGCGCTAAATAATTTAATACTCGCAAGGCTAAGTTTTCGCTCTATTGGCCCTTGGTGTATTTCCATATGCTGTACACGCGCTAAAGGTAATACCGTCACTTGTTGCCAAATAACGCCTTTTTTAAAAGCAATGTCATGATTTCGCACTGCAAAACCTCGTAACCTCACACTTATCATGTTGTACAGCATAGATACGGCCACCAAAATAGGCATACCAATTAGCAAATACGTTTGTGCATTATTAGCAAAGGCTTCATTAAAATAACAAACAGCAATAAGCGCTCCAATTAGCGGTATATAAAACAGAAGCGAGCTAAGCTGTGTATGTAATAAGGCTTTATCAGCCAATGGCTTAAAGCTAATATCACTATGCTTTGGTAAATCCATTATTTGTTGATTGTTAAACACTATTTGTCCCTATTCCTGCTTTTAATTATGGCTAGCTTACCAACTAATGGTGGTTATTAAGGTGTGGCTTTGTTTTGGCTCAAGCGTTACTTTATCTGTCAGTACATTAGCAGCCTCTAAGCAGAGCATTGTTTTATACTCATCGTCAGCAAAGTTAGATAAGCGTTTTGATTTTTCTATCCATGGGTTCCACAGTACACACGAACTTGAGTTTTCGCGGCTCACATTAATAACACCTTCTGGCGTATTAATGGTTTGCACTGTACTTGCTTGTGTATAAACCATATCGGTTTCGCGATTAAAGCTTACAACATCATTTTGTACAAATGGCCCTTCACTAAACTCAATATATTGCGCGCCTTGCAAACCATCTACATGGGTATTTGTAATGTCTGATGTAGGAAAATAGGTATGTAGCGCTTGAGTAAAGCTAAATGGCGCACTCCCTAAGTTAGCGGTCGTTAAGCGAACCTGTAATTTATCGCTTAATACAAACTCAACTTTTAATGCTGACTGATGTGGCCAATACGTCGTATTAACAAGCTTCATGGGTAGCTTTAAACTAACTGTAATTTGCTCATCAGATTCGTGTACTTCATCAGCTTGCCACACACTTGTGCGCGCAAAACCATGGGCAGGCCAGCCATCATTAGCGTGTGTACCAAACCACGGCCAACAAATAGGAATACCACCTCGAATACTTGCCCCTTCTTGATAAGTTTCGTCTTGTGATACCCATATAAGTGGCTTGTTATTTTTAGGGATAAACTCGGTAATTTGCCCACCTTGCAAAAATATTTTTGCATCGCACTTTGAGCTAGCTATTTTAATAAACTCAAGACCGGTTTCGCTTTGCTCAATGCTAACTGATGGCGATAATTTCATACCTTCCCCTATAATACTGATACTAAAGATTTTTAATATTTGTGCAGAAACAATAATGCATGCTTAAAGTATACGCTATTGATATTAAATATTGATTGCTGAATTTGTTCATTGCCGATTAATACATATACAGTAAACTCACAAACAATTACTTTGTACTAACAGCTGTAAATGAATAATACTAAAGTCTATACAATAAGACTTGCCAATTATTCACAACATACGTACTGTGCGCAACTTAATGCACACAAGATGCTAAGAAAATTTACTATAATTTAAACAATATAATTTTACATTAGTTACTGCTCTAACTATTAAAAACCAACAAAAGCGGCCTAATGTGCAATATATTGTTTGAATTCAATTTATTTGATGTGTAACATTTCGCGATTACGGCAAACTACCGCCCCATCGATGAGATAAGCAAATGCAAAAATATGACGAGTTATTGGTTTCTTTACGTAAAGTGATCCGCGCGATTGACTTACATTCTAAGCAGCTAAATAAAACTTCGGGTTTAACTGGCCCACAATTGCTTATAATGCAAGAAGTTAAAAAAACCGATGGAATAACGGCGAGCCGTATTGCTCAAAACGTAAATTTAAGTCCAGCAACGGTCACCAATATTCTCGACAGAATAGAAAGCAGAAACTTAGTAACACGCGTACGCAGTCAAATGGATAAACGCAGAGTGAGCTTATACCTCACCGATAAAGGAAAAGAGTTACTTGATAAAGCACCTCAGCCACTGCAAGAACACTTTATTGAAAAGTTTTCTGCGCTTGCTGAGTGGGAACAGAGCCTTTTACTCTCATCAATGCAGCGTGTAGCCGCGATGATGGATGCAGATAAATTAGATGCATCGCCCCTTCTAGAAGTTGGTGCACTTACTCAAGCTCCTAAAGAATAAACAATAAAAAAAATACATAGTTTTGTACTTACTCTAAACGTAAGGCGTTTTTTGACGTCTTGAATTTTTTATTTTTTAATCACAAGCAGAGCGGCTATTATGACTAAACTCTCAAAATTAACACTAGCACTAGTCCTAGGTGGTGTTACAAGCACTTCTTATGCGTCTGATGATCTAGACACACTACAAAGCCAACTTAAACAGCTAAAGCAACAAATGCAATTGCTTGAAAATAAGTTAGCTGATGAAAAAACAAAACAACAGCAAATTAATAAGCAGCACGAACAACAAGTTGCAAACATCAGTAAAAAATCTGATCAAAAAGTAGTTGAAGTTGCCGCAGCTGAACCTGAGAAAAAAGATGAAGGCATTAAAGTTGGTGGAGCAATACGCTTTAATTACAGCACCAACACATACGATGAAGATACCCAAGATCGCGGTGGCGATTTTGATTTTGATATTTTCCGTATAAATGTATCTGGTGAGATTAACGATATTTCACTTAACGGCGAAATACGTTTTTACGATTACATGACCGTTGTTAAGTATGCTTACTTAGGTTACGAGTTTGCAGATGGCTGGGAAGGACAAGCAGGTATTGCACCCGTGCCTTTTGGTAATGGCCCATACAACTCACACAGCTACTTTTTCAGTACTAATTATTACGTAGGTCTAGAAGACGATTTTGATTTAGGTGTAGTAGTAAAACGTAAACTTAAAGATAACTGGAAACTAGACCTAGGCTTTTTCAAAAATGATGAGCTAGGTGGTATAGACGGTGGCTCTTCAGATATTAACCATCGTTACTCTTACGACATTATTGGTAGTCGCTCAGCAGAGGAAGGTACATACGATGCACCTGGCTCTCGCATAGGCGAATACAATACGTTTGCCGGGCGTGCAACATATCAAATTGAACACAGCAAAAATATAACTACCGATGTGGGTGTATCACTATTAAGTGGTGGCTTACATGACGGTAACGATCGTGCAGGTAACTACGGCGCATGGGCATTTCATGTTGATAGCACAATTAACAACTGGAATATCCAATTTCAACACGGTGAATACGACTACGATCTAGACGACAGCAGCGACCGTTTTGTTGTTGGTGCGTATGCTTATTACGATACCGTATCTAGCGAAGCAACTATGACTAACTTTAACGTTGCTTATAATTACTCGCTTGATTGGGGTCCAGTTACCGACATTCAATTTTACAACGATTACGGTATTATTTATGACAAGTCTGACGATAGCGCAGATACATGGATGAACGTAACGGGTATGAGTGTTGCTGCAGGTGGTTTCTTTAGTTACTTCGACTTTATTCAAGCACGTAACCAGCCATTTATTGGCGGAACAATTATTGGTGATGGCGATACAGAACGTCGCTTCAACATAAATATTGGTTACTACTTCTAAACTGTTAACCGCATTTATTTTTAAAAGGGCAAACTTAGTTTGCCCTTTTTTATTGATTTTAAGCTACGAATTAATAGCTATTTAGCCTACAATTAGAGATACCATAACACGCCTAAAAAGAGCCTAAGTGAATATAAAAGCAGTGTTTATTTGTTATAAAAACTTATGGTTTAAAGCGCTTGGCTTAATACTTGTAGCCTTGGGTATTATTGGCATTGTGTTACCGGTCATGCCTACCACTATATTTTTTATTTTAGCGCTCACCTGCTTTACTCGCTCATCACCCGTGCTTGAACAATGGCTGTTAAACCACCCTCGTTACGGTGTAACTCTGCAGCAATGGCAAGCCCATAAAGTAGTGCCTGTTAAAGCCAAATGCTACGCCGCCATTGGCATGTTAATTGGATTTATATTTTTACTGTATTCAGCCGCCCCTATTTGGGTTATTTATCTCGTTGCAGTAATAGAAGTATCGGTAATGATTTACCTTATTTTAAGACCTTCCAGCCCCCCTAAGCATTAAATATTCATTTTTTACCTGCGTACCACCTCTGTTTTAAAGTTTTTATGTAAAGATAAGTAAGTAAATTTGTAATAGCTAATGCAAATCATTATCATGTTGTAAATTTAATTTATTTACTGTTTTTATGTCGTTTATTAATAAGCGGGCTTTGTATAGTACAAGCCGTGCTCTACATATTTATATTTCTACAGCTTTGTTTTTTTTGCTTATTTTATTTTGCGTTAGCGGCATTGTGCTCAACCATATTGATTGGCTTAAAAACGATAAAAATAACGGCCAAGTAACGGCGGTAATTCCAGCTGAGCTAGTTACCAAAGCGAATGAGCAGTTAAATACGTTGCCAACGCTTTACCCAGAAATAGAAGCTTACTTAGCCGAGCAATATGCACTTACAAAAGTAAAAAGCATTGAGTGGGAAAAAGAAGACGCGCTCGTCATGCTCGACTACCCACTGCCTGCAGGGTTTGCCTACGCAGAGCTTGATTTTACAACTGGCGAGCTAAATCTTGATTACCAAACAGGTGGTTTTTTAAGCCTCATTGGCGACTTACATAAAGGCCGCCACAGCGGTGAAGTATGGAGTTGGGTAATTGATATATCTGCCGTACTAATGATTTTATTTGCCATCACCGGCATGATTATTTTGTTTCAAAATAGAAAAAAACGCTTAGCAGGAATATGGATAACCTTACTAGGAGTCGCAACTCCACTGGTTATTTATTTATGTTGGGTTCCACAAATAAAAGGAGTGTCTTAATGGTTAAATTTAAATTATTTATAAGCGCCGCATTACTGCTCGTAGCTGCGTTTTTTCAAACAACGGCGCATGCGCAAACACCACAGCTAGATGTTGAATTAACGCTTCCCGACTTAGAAGTACAACCGTATCACCGTCCATACGTTGCAGTTTGGCTTGAAACACCAGAGCGCAAACACGTTACAACGCTTGCACTTTGGGTACAAAAAGCAGAATGGTTTAAAGACTTACGCCAATGGTGGCGTAAAGCCGGTAAAAGCGATGCTAACTTTGACGGCATTAGCGGCGCAACCAAGCGCGCGGGTACTTACACTATAAATTGGCAAGGTAACGATTTAGACGGTAACTCAGTAAAACCAGGTAAATACTTACTAAATATTGAAGTTGTACGCGAAGAAGGCGGCAGAGATTACACCCGCGTTGAGCTTGATTTAACAAAGTCGGGAAAAATTACAATTGATGGTAAAAACGAGTTTTCACAAAGTTTCGTCACTGTAAGCACTAAGTAGCTGCTACTTAATCATTTAAATTTAAGGAAATACAATGAAAATTAATTTATTAAAAACCGCATTAATCGGCGCATTGAGCTTATCTGCTTTAGTGTCAACTTCAGCAAGTGCACACGGACGTTGGTTACTACCTTCGCATACATCTTTATCAGGCGATAAAGCGCATTACGTAATGATTGACGCAAGTATTTCAAACGAAATTTTTGCACCTGACAAAGCCTTTAAACCTAAAGAAAAAGGCGCCGAGTACGACGACACATTATTAATGGCACTTGCGCCTAATGGTGAGCCAGTATCTGAAACCATCCGTGCTTATTACTTAAAACGTAAAAGCTCAGCTGCGGTAAGCTCAACAGAGCAAGGCACTTACCACATTGTAATGACCCAAAAGCCAATGTACATGACCTTCTATAAAAACGAAGAAGGTAAGCGCAAGCGTGTATTTGGTAAGAAAACAGACGCCGAGTTACCTAGCAATGCAAAAGATGTAACTACAACGAAGGTTGTTTCAACAGTAGATACATTTGTAAGCCGAAATGGCACCTCAAAGCCTGCCCTGTTAGGTTTAGGCTTAGAGCTTAGCGGTCCAACGCATCCAAACGATTTATTTGTAGGTGAGCAAGCACGTTTTCAATTACTACAAGATGGTAAATCTGCTGGTGAAGGCATTGAAGTAAGTATTTTAAAAGGCGACACGCGCTACCGTAACGAGCGTGGCGAAGTAAAAGTAACGACCGATAAAGAAGGTATGTTTACAATTACATGGAAAGAACCAGGCCTATACCTAATCGAAACCTCTAACAAGGTTACCGTAAATGAAGAAGGCGTAGATGCAGGACGTTATGCATTATTTACAACGCTTGAAGTTGCCCCTGAATAATTTAAATCACTAAATTTAAAAAATTGAAAGGCCAAGCATTTGCTTGGCCTTTTTACGTCTTACTAACTTTTATCTAAAATTCCCTTGAATTCGCAACCATTCGACACAAGATTGCAACTACAACGATCCAAACGCCTATATCGCGCGTAAACAGTGACCTTATATGTTAACAACTTAGAATATCTTAGATAGTTTTTATCTTTGCACTAGGGTAGTCGCTTCTATATGATGCGCTCCTTTTCGACTAGCAGCTCTTGGGGAACAATTAATGACTTTTAAGCGTTTATCTGCAAATAAACTAGCACTTAGCTTGGCCGTTACCACTGCACTTAGCACACCTTACTCTACGGCCGTTGCCGCAGAGCAAGATAATCAAGCAGAAAAGAATATCGAAGTAATTTCGGTTACCGGTACTCGCAGAAGCTTACGCAGTATTGCCGAAAGTACGGTACCCGTAGACATTATTACCAGCGGTGATATGCAAAGTACGGGTCAGCTAGAAATAAGCCAAATACTAGCAAACCAAGTACCTAGCTTTAACTACCCAAGTGCCACTATGGGTGATGGTACTGACCATGCAAAACCAGCTGTTTTACGTGGATTAGCACCCGATCACACATTAGTACTTATAAACGGTAAACGCCGCCATGCCGGTGCGCTATTAAACTTAGCAGGTGTTGTTGGCCGAGGCTCTACAGCTGTTGATTTGAACATGATTCCAACCTCTGCAATTAAACGCGTTGAAGTACTACGTGACGGTGCAGCCGCACAGTACGGTTCTGATGCAATTGCTGGGGTAATTAACATTGTACTTAAAGATGTCTCAGAAGGCGGTAGCGTAAGCGTAACGTACGGTAAATACGACACTCAAATGGCTGGTGTATCTCAGCTAGACAGCACCTATGCAGATGCAAACGGCGACTTAGCCTTTAATACCGGTGGCGACAGAGAAGTAAACGACGGTGCAACACGCACTGTTAGTGCAAACTCTGGTTTTGCGTTATCTGATAACGGTTTTGTAAACGTATCCATTGAGTACCGTGATAACGACTCAACTCAGCGCTCAGGTTTTGACCCTCGCGAACAATACAGCCGCCTTGATGATGGCAGCCTAGACCCACGTGAATTTACTATCGATCGTTACAATCACCGCTTTGGTAAAGCAGACCTTGAAGATTACGCGTTGTTTTACAACATGGGTTACGATTTAGATAACGGCTTAAACCTTTATTCATTTGGTAGCTACTCAAAGCGTGAAGGTAATTCAGGTGGTTTTTACCGCCGAGCAAAAGACAGCCGTAACGTTTTAGAAGTGTACCCAGATGGCTTTTTGCCGCAAATTGAAACTGACGTACAAGACTACTCATTTGCACTGGGCTTACAAGGCGAAACTAACGACTGGACATGGGATGTAAGTACCAACTACGGCCGCAACGACTTTGGTTTCGGTGTTGTAAATAGTATTAACACATCACTAGGTGCCGACAGCCCAACCGAATTTGACAACGGTGCATTGGTTTACGATCAGTTTTTAGTAAACGCAACGGCCAATACCACACTGGATTTAGGCTTACCTGATGACGTATTTTTTACCGTAGGTACTGAATACCGCCATGAAAGCTACAAAATAGAAGAAGGCGAAGAAGCGTCTTACATCACCGCACTTGATAGCGACGGTAACCCAATTGCAGCCGGTGGCGCGCAAGTACTTGCTGGTTTTGGACCAGAAAGTGCGACTGACGAAAGCCGTCATAACATCGCTTTATTTGTTGAGTTTGATACCTACTTAACAGAAAAGTGGAACGTCGTTTTAGCGGGTCGTTATGAAGATTACAGCGACTTTGGTGACACATTTACTTCTAAGCTTGCTTCGCGTTACAGCATTACTGAAAACCTATCGCTGCGCGGTGCAATTAGCACAGGTTTCCGTGCGCCATCTTTAGCGCAAAGCTCGTACCGCCAAATATCAACCGTACTTGAAAACAACCAACCATTTGAAGTTGGTTTATTCCCAACTGATTCTGCAGCAGCGCAAGCGCTAGGTGCACAGCCGTTAGATGCTGAAGAGTCAGTAAACGTTACTGCGGGCTTTATTTACACTCAAGGCAGCTTTAGCTTAACTGTTGATGCGTACCGTATTGATATTGATGACCGTATTGTATTGTCTGAAAACTTAGAAGGCGATGCAGTTGTTGAAATACTACAAAATGCCGGTGAGCTAAATACCGAAAGCGTACGTTACTTTACCAACGCTATCGACTCACGCACGCAAGGTGTAGATATCGTTGCCACTTATAACTTAGATTTAGACAACTTAGGTGATTTACGTTTAAACGTAGCAGCTAACTTTAACGATACCGAAGTAACGCACGTAAACGACAACCCAGCACAGCTTAACTCACTAGGTGACGACTATGTAGTGTTTGCACGTCGTGAAGTAGGTCGCTTTGAAGAAGGCACGCCAGATAGCAAATGGAACCTATCAGCAGTATGGAACTTTAACGAATGGCAAACAACGCTTCGTGCCACACGTTATGGTGAAGTCGCTGATATATCAACTACAGCTGACCGCGATGAATACCTAGACCCTAAGTGGATCACCGACCTAGAAGTGGCATACCGTCCAGACGAATATTGGAAATTTGCCGTTGGTGCAAACAACTTATTCGATCAGTACCCACAAGCAACCGTGGATAACATTGGTTACTCTGACTTTGGCCAAATATTCCCGTACACACCGTATGCACCTTACGGATTAGACGGGCGTTTCTTATACGGTAATATTACTTACAGCTTTTAATTTAAATTTAAATTTAATGAGTTAAATTAAAATCCGATATGGCATGCCATATCGGATTTTTTATATTTAAAAAATAGTAATAAAAATAACCATCCTAGCTATAATCAAATAAATTCAGCAATAACACCTTCAACATAAATTGCTAACTTTTTATTATTATTAAATTTTTTTTATATGATAAATTGATTATTAGGTTAATTTAGTTGCTAGTAAGTCATCAAAAAACAACTTAAAACGCCTATAATTAAACTAAGTACGCATAAATACCGTCTTTCTTTGGAGTGAAGTATGAGCTATAAAAACTGGTCAATATCAAAACAAATTGGTGCCCTAGCATTCACTTTAACGTTATGTATTTTTAGTTTAGTGGGACTATCTACCTATTTAATCTCGGCTAATACACTTTCTGAAAAAAGTGAAACTGCGATTAAGTCTGAAATAACCGCTATTTCAGATCTTTTAGAACTCCAATACGACAGCCTACTTGCAATAGCAAAACGCAATGCGACCGTATTTAAAGGTATGTACCCTGGTGAATTTAAAAAAAGCGATCAAAAAGTAATGGTCGTAGATACTATGGTTCCTATTCTTTTACATGATGGTGAACAGGTTAATAACAATATCGATATTGTTGAAAATTACGCTAAATTAACCGGAGGTAACGCCACGGTATTTATGCGAGATGGGGATGATTTTTTTCGTATTACTACCTCTTTAAAAAAGAGTGATGGGCAACGGGCTATTGGCACATACCTAGGAAAAAAACACCCAGGCTATCAGCCTCTTATGAACGGTCAAAGCTATGAAGGTTACGCTAAATTATTCGGCAACGAGTATATGACTGTTTACCAACCAATTAAAAATAAACAAAACCAAGTAATTGGTATTTTATACATAGGTTTTAATATAAACGATGCACTGGCATCGCTGAGAGAGTCTGTTAATAAAATAGTAATTGAAGAAAGCGGTAACTTATTTGTTTTCAGAAATACAAATGATGTAGTTATAGCGGGTAAAGAGGCCGCAGTTGACTCAAAAGTGAACTCCAAAGCACTTGATGGGCTTAATCTAGAGGCAATTAAAAAAGGTCTGTCATTAAAATACAATAGTGAAAATAACACCCCGATGTTTGCTTACAGTAAAACGGTACCTGGGTGGGATTGGACCTTACTTGGTCGTGTAAAAGAAAGCGAACTCACTGAAGAAAGCATAAAACTAATGGTAGTTAACAGCATAACGTCTGTTGGGGGGATCCTTGCTATCTCAATTTTACTTTTTTGGGTGCTAGTAAAAACACTTAAACCATTAAGACAGTTAACACGTAGCGTTGATGCATTAGGTAAAGGTGATTTGTCACAACATTTTTTAAATACCAACACAAATAGTGAAAATGAAATAGACCAAATTACCGCGAGTGTAAGCAGCATGTCGGTTGAACTCAAAAAACTAATACTCGCCTTACAAAACTCTGTAGTTGAGCTGGAAAAGCAAGCGGGCATCTCCAAAAAAATTGCACTCACTAACGGCAAAGAAGCACATGCAATGATGGGGCAAACAGATCTAATAGCCACCGCCATCGAAGAAATGTCAGTATCCATTAAAGATGTAGCCAATAACGCAAATGAAGGCGCTCAACGAACCCAACAAGTTGATGCAGAAGCTCAATTAGGTCGAACACAATTAACCCAAGTTGTTAATGACTTAATGCAACTAAGCCAACAGTTAAATGATAGCCATAACTCTGTAGAAAAAGTAAACACCGCGAGTAACGAAATAAGTAAAGTAACCGAAGTAATTAATGGGATTGCTGAGCAAACAAACTTACTAGCACTTAATGCAGCAATAGAAGCGGCAAGAGCTGGCGAACAAGGTAGAGGGTTTGCAGTTGTAGCTGATGAAGTTAGAACATTAGCGCAGCGCACTCAAAAATCAATTTTAGAAATTAGCCAAACAATTGAACAGCTACAAATACAAGTTACCGCCGCAACTAAACAAATGGAACAAAGCCGTCAGTTGGGTATTAAATCAGCTGAAGAGGGCGAAAAAACAGGAGAGCAACTTAACTTAATCACTCAAAGTATTGGTGATCTAACTCGCTCATCAAATAATATAGCTGAGGCAACAGATCAACAAAGCACCGTTGCTGCAGAAATCACTCAAAACCTACACTCTATAAGCCAGCTCGCTAAAGAGGGTGAGTCTCGCACGCAAAGCACTGTAAATTCGGCAAGTGAACTAATGACATTAGCTGAAAAAATTAAGCAACAAATAAGCTACTTCAGAGCACATTAATACCACAGTTAAAGTTTCTAAATTAAACAAAGGATGCATCGCGCATCCTTTTTTATTAATAGTTAGTTATTTTAACCACTTATTAGTATTTCAACTTTCATAAAAAACCACCACCCTATATAAAACAATAACTTACATTTCGGCCTCATTTTTGCTCTATATTGTTTATATAAATACAAACAATAAATACCAAAGGACTAAACATGAGCTCATCAACACAATTAAGCATTGCAAAACCACTTTCACTTATTGGCGGCATTTTATTATTAAGTGGCTGTGTATTTCATATATCGCCAAGCGTTGCGTCGGTAAAAAAAACTAAACAGCTATCACTGCCAAGTAATAATTTAGAATATTTAAATGTGTTAAGCGGCGCAGGTAGCCTTGAAATAAAAGGCTCAAAAACGGCCACCAGCATTAGTGTTGATGCCACTATTTACACAGCCGACATTGAAGACGAATACGAGCTAACGCTCGAGCAAGACGGTAAACAGGCAAAGCTTGTTGCCCAAAATAAAAGCCGTAATGGTATTAGCTTTTACAGTGGTCAATCTCCAAGTATTAATTTAGTGGTTACTGTGCCAAGTAATCTAAATTTAGATATTGATGATGGCTCTGGCGACATTTTAATAAATGCTATGCAAAGCAATATTGATGTAAAAGACGGCTCAGGAGATTTAACAATAAGCGGTGCTAAAAACCTAACTGTTGACGATGGCTCAGGTGAAGTAAACCTTGAAAACATCGCAGGTAATTTAGAACTAACCGACGGCTCTGGCAGTATTCATATAAACAACGTAACCGGCAATGCAACTATTGACGATGGTTCTGGCGAAATGCACGTGAGCAACATAAGCGGTTCGCTAAACGTTGAAGATGGATCGGGTGATATAACAATCAATAATATAAGCGGTGCTGTTAATGTTGATGATAACTCTGGCGACCTGCTTATTGAGCATATTGGCTCAAACGTAACAATTGAAGATGGTTCGGGTGATATTCGCATTAATCATGCAAAGGGGCTGACTATTACAGAGTCGGGCTCGGGCGATGTAAGTATCGATAATATTAGCGGTTCAGTAAAAGTAGCTGACTAATTTTATTTAACCTGAACTCTGGTTAAGAGATTTACTGACACTTTGAATTATGATGATATTTAAATTTATTTTTCTCTAGTCAGAGCTCAGGTTATTTAACTACCATTTAATATACTTTATGCCCTATCAATCTGGGCATAAAGCACTCCCCTCAAAGTATAAGTTATTTAAAAGCAGTACTGTTTCGCGTTAACTCTTTCCTAAAATAATGAAAAAGTATTTATTTGATTTATTTTTTTGCTTTATAGCTAATTTGGGTACATATTAATATTCAACTTATTAAAAGGATATTAATATTATGAAATGGAAGTTATTAATTTTAATTACTGCTTTATTCACCCTCGTAGCTTGTGGCTCTGGAGGTTCAGACTCCAAAACAGTAACTAAACCGCTCAGCACTAACACAAAGCCTGTTGCGGTTATTACCACCGAGCAATCGGAGTTTAAAGTAAATACCACCCTCGTTTTTAGCGCAGCAAAAAGTAACGATCCCGATGGCGACTCGCTCACTTATCAATGGCAATTAACCAGCAAAAATGCGCAAGTAGAAATACCGATTACGGTTAATAATGAAAGTACCGTTGAGTTTTCAGTATCTGAAGCACAAGAGTACCAATTAGTATTAACCGTGAGTGACGGCAAGCTTTCAAGCACACCTGCACAAAAACAACTCACCGTTACTGCAAATACCCAACTAATTGCTAACGCAGGTAGCACACAAACCGTTAAGCAAGGTGATGTTGTGCTTTTAAATGGCGCGCAAAGTAGCACAACCAGCGGCGCCATTAATCAATACAAATGGCAATTTATTACTAAGCCTGTAGCAAGTAATGCAACGCTTGAAAATGCGACTCAAGTTAAAAGCCAGTTTGTTGCAGACGAAATAGGCGAGTTTAAAGTTGAGCTTACCGTTACTGATTCACAAGGTGATACAGCAAGCACTGTCGTACTCATAAAAAGTGAATCGCTTAACTCTAACTCATCGCCACAAGCGGTTATAAACGTAGAAAATCAAACAATTGCTCCAAATGAAGTTGTTACACTTTACGGTAACCAAAGTACTGATCCCGATAAAAACGATACACTTAGTTATGCGTGGGCAATTACAGCAAAACCCCAGGGCAGCACACCAGCTCTTTCAAGCATGCAAAATCATACAGCTGGGTTTTCAGCGTCAACAGCTGGAGATTACTCGCTTTCACTCACTGTTACCGATCAACAAAACGAAAGTGATACCGCATCCGTTACTTTAACTGTTACCACAAGTAATAAAGCCCCAATAGCAACACTTGAATCCGAACGTGATATTACGTTAAACGAATCAACCACTTTGCAGTGCCAACAATGCAGCGACCCAGACGGAGATGCGCTGAGCTATAACTGGCAGTTACAAGCCAAGCCTGTAAATAGTGCATCGCAACTGACTAACAGTACATCAGCAACGCCCTCTATTGTTGCCGATAAAGAAGGCGACTACGTTGTAGTGCTTACAGTGTCTGATGGGCAATTAAGCTCAAACCAAGCAACCTCAGTACTGCACGCCAGTAGCAATAAAAAGCCTATTACTTTGGTAACTTATGCAACCTCCATAACGGTTGATGAACAAGTTTTACTTGATGCCTCAACTAGTTACGATCCAGAGGGCCAGCCACTAAGCTACCAATGGGAAATCATTTCGTCGCAAGGCCAAGCAACGCTTAGCAGTAATACAATATCAAAACCAACGTTTAGCGCATCAGTAGAGGGACAAGTTGTTATTTCGTTACGCACTAACGATGGCGTGCAGTTCTCTGACACAAAAACCCTAACAATTGATGTAATACAAAACGCATTGCCAGTAATTAGCTTCACGGGGGAGCAATCACGCTACGATGTAGTGGGCAATGCAGTTAAATTTGATGTAAGCCAAAGTTACGACCCAGAAGGAACCTCTCTCGATTACGCTTGGACGCTATCAGCGCCTTCAGGCTCGAGCACCAGCTTAAGCAATACAAACCAAAGTATTACCGAATTTATCGCCGATATGACAGGTAGTTATACGCTAACCGTTATAGCAACTGATGCTGATGGCTTTTCAAAAAGTGTGCAATTTTCAATTACAGTAACCAGCTCTGCCCTACTTACCGGTCGCATTAAAGGGCAACTCACTAATGTGCAAAAAGCGGCTATAAGCAATGCACAGCTAACAATTAATGGACAGCAGTACAGCACCAACACAAACGGCTTTTTTGATGAAGAGGTTAATTTAGCGCAAGGTGAAAAAATAACGATAACAACAGCAGATCAAAGGCTTGCAGCTGGGGAATACAACTCTGTAGCGATTACGCAAAGCAACTTTACTGTGGATATAGGCCAAAATAGCATGCCCGTTTTACAAGCTGTTGAGGTTTCGGTATTTGTGTGTGCTGAGTTTTCAGGCCCCGACACCATTAACCTACGCTTTAACATGGTAGATACACTTTTAGCGTCAGATAGCTTTCAATTTAGCTTTGATCAAACCAAACCACTTACTTTGCAAAAAAGCGGAAGTACTTACCTCGATAGCGAATTGGATATCGACCTACCTGCATCAGCCGAATTTGAAGTAACAGTAATTGAAACAAGCGTTGAAAATACAATCAGCTCAAACATTACTATTTACCATTCTGATTCAGGCCAACCAAGCTCAGCAATTATAAATATTTGTAATATTTAGTCCCCAACAAGCCCTTCAACATAAAGTGCTATTTTTAGCCCAGTAGTTATAACCATTAGTGTTATAGCTACTGATAAATAAGCAACTTTGAGCCATATAATCCATTGTATTTTATAAGCAGCTAAGCCATTCTAAAAGCCTTGATGTTATTAGGATAAACGCGTGTTAGAAATTGCTTTAATTTACTTAGCAGCAGCCATAGTAGCTGTCCCTATTGCAAAACGAGTCGGACTTGGCTCAGTGTTAGGTTATTTAATTGCCGGCATACTCATTGGCCCTTATGCGCTGGGTGTTGTGGGCGATCAAACAGATGTAATGCACTTCGCTGAATTTGGCGTAGTAATGATGCTGTTTTTAGTGGGCCTTGAACTACAACCTTCGCGTTTATGGACATTACGCCACTCTATTTTAGGGCTTGGTGGCTTACAGGTTGTGCTATCGGCAGCGGCTATATTTGCATTTTGTTATTGGTTTTTTGCCATGCATTGGCAAACTGCACTCGCCATTGGTTTAATGCTCGCGCTCTCCTCTACCGCTATTGTGCTGCAAAGCCTTGAAGAAAAAGGCTGGCTAAAACAAGAAGCCGGACAAAACGCTTTTTCGGTATTGCTGTTTCAAGACATCGCCATTATTCCTATTTTAGCCTTATTGCCACTGCTCGCATTTGCCCCGCAAACTAGCACAAAAGAAATCAGCGATTCGATTATTGCAAGCTGGCCGGTATGGCAACAAGTATGTGTATCGGTTGCGGTTATTGCCGCTATTATTGCTGGCGGTAAATATGTATCGGCCCCGTTATTTAGATACATTGCTCAAACACACATGCGTGAAATATTTACTATTTTTGCACTGTTTTTAGTAGTCGCTATTGCACTGGTTATGCAAAGTATTGGTTTATCGCCTGCTTTGGGGACTTTTTTAGCAGGCGTTGTACTTGCCGAGAGCGAATTTAGACACGAATTAGAAGCCGATATAGAGCCCTTTAAAGGCTTACTGTTAGGATTGTTTTTTATAACTGTTGGCGCATCAATTAACTTTGAACTGCTATTTAACGAGTTTAGTACCGTTATAGGCTTAGTGGTTTTACTCATTGTAGTTAAAGCCTGCATTTTATTTGCCCTTGCCGTTACTTTTAAAATTAACAGTAAACAGCAGTTATTATTTGCCCTAGCCCTTGCCCAAGGGGGTGAGTTTGCCTTTGTACTGTTAAGCGTAACCACTACCTTAAGTATTTTAACGCCCGAGCAAACCAGCCTTGTTACCTTAGTTGTGGCGGTATCAATGCTAATAGCGCCGTTATTACTTATGGTTTATGAGCAAATACAAAAACGCAGCAGCAGTGCTCTGCCTGAGTTTGATAAGCCAGAGCAAATTAGCACCGCTAAGCACGTAATTATTGCGGGCTACGGACGTTTTGGTCAAATTATGGGGCGTTTACTGCACGCGCAAGGCTACGAAATTACCGTACTTGATCACAGCCCTAGCCAAATAGAATTACTACGCCGTTTTGGCAATACTGTATTTTATGGCGATGCCGCACGCCAAGAACTCCTTGAAGCCGCAGGCGCGCACACTGCGCAAATGCTGGTAATTGCAATTGATAACCCCGATAAAACTATTGAGATAATTAAGCTCGCGCATAAAAACTACCCGCAACTTAAAATAGTTGCTCGCGCAATCGACCGCCGCCATGCGTATCAGTTACTTAATTTAAAAGTAGATGCGTTTAACCGCGAAACAGTCGACTCAGCTATTAACCTTGCCGTAGAAGCACTCGAGCTATTAGGTAACACTAAGCAAGATGCAGAGCGCGCCGGTAAGCTATTTAGAGACCACGACCGCGCTGCAGTACTGCAACTGGCTGCATTATGGGGAGACGACGCCAGCTACGGCGTAGCAGTTCGCCAACGTATGGAAGATTTAAAACAAGTTCTGCAACAAGATAAACAAGCACAAAGCGATTTAAATACCTGCGACAGCGGTGATTGCGAAGACGGCTTAACAGAGCTAGCTGATAGGCCTAAAAAGGCTGATGATTCTCATTTGGAGTAGTACAAGACAAACTTAAATAGTGAGTTAAAATATGACAACCGCCTTAACTCACTCTTTTTATTTATCATTCCTGCTATCAATATTTATTCAACTACTCTCGCTTTCTTTAAAACAGACATCAAGTTTATTAGCTCAGTAGCCAGAAATTGACCCTGCTTATAGATAACTCTTAATTTAGCTTGAGTGTTGTGAAGTCTGTGGCTTCCTTTGGGTATTAAAGTAAAATCAAGGTTATCTAATTTATAAAAATTTCCATTCAAATCGGATAAATTAATGTGCACTCGAGAAAGTTTAGATGAAACTTTATAATCAGTTGTTTCTATATGACTTTTTTCATTAAAAAAAACATTAAACCAACATTTTTCTGGTAATTTCTTTTCGTACATCCCTTCAAAAAAATCTGAAATAATAGCTTCATAAGTCTTAAGCATGAAGGGGTCTATTTTTACAGTTAAACCATATGAAGAATTTTGCTCATTACCACTTACTGCAACTAATCCATGTGCATGTAACTTATTTTGTCCGCTAAAAGACGATTGTAAACCTAGCTTATCTAATTTTTCTTGAAAAAGTGCAATAGAGTTGTCGGCGAGTTTATTCTCATCGTCACTTCCTACCTTTCCGAATCGAAAAGGATACTCTAAAGTAATATGGTCAACTACAGAAAATACTTCGCTGTTCTGAGCGATAGAATTATCATCGTGAATTGAGATACTCTCGAAGTCCGACTTTTCGAAGGATGCCGGAAAGTAACAATGAAACTCATCATTCATAATACTTAATATATTGTTCATCCCGTCCTTTGAAACAATATTAAAACCCTGTAATAAATTTAAAGGTGGCTTAAGTTGTCCAATATCCACACCTTTTATACCAATAGGAATAACCTTTACACCTTTAGAGTAAGCAAAACCTGATTCAAAATAGATCCAACTTGACGACATCGATTCAGGAGAGATGAAAACAAACATTATTTTTGCTTTATGAAGGTTTTCTTCAATTTGATGAACCCAGTTATTACCAAAAGGTATACTTTCACCATCACTCGATTGAAATATATTTACAGTCCCAGAAGTTCTTGAATTAACACCTTTTTGTAATTCTGATATGTAGTCTCTATCGATTGATGAGTGGCTAAAAAACACTGTAGGCTTATCCATTTTACCCCTTATTTATAAAGCTTTATCAGACGACATTTCATATTAAAATGTCCCTATTGAGTGAACTTCTATTAATAGCAAATAGTGTAAGTTAATACCAACTATAAATATTATGCAGCTGATGGTGTGTGTTTTATAAAAATGGGAAAGTGTTTGCAGTATTACTTGGGCGGGAATGGCTTAAATTAATCTACTTTTAAATACCTACTTGTAGCTCATAGCCGCCTGTCATTCTTCCAGCTATGAGCTACTACATTTAAAAACCTAGTGGTGATGCCCGCCTTGAATAGCCTCGCCCTGCTGGTTGTAAAAACCTGTTGCGCTGTGCTCAATAAAACCAAGGTTTATCATTTTAGCTAAAAATGGGTCGCCTTCGTTATCGCCAATGTCGGCGTAATCGGTGGTTTGAAAACGATCCCACTGTGCAAATTGAGCGGTAATTAATGGCACATCAGTGTTTATATTGTTAAGGCTTAGCAATGTACTTGTTTGGCTTTTTTTATTACTAATACTAAATGTTTTAACTAATTTTGAATGCGTAATAAAGGCAAGGTTAAAGTCGTTGCCATTTTCGCTCAGTGTATAGTTTTTTACTTCATCGCAGCCTTTGCCTTGTGTGCTTACTAGGGTCATTTTTTCGATTAAGTGGTTATCCACCAGCTGACTTTTAGCACTCCAATTTTGTACGCCGCGTACCTCAGATGGTTGATATTCAATACCGCGTTGCTGGGCATTAAAGTAACGTATTGGGCGTATTTTATTATTGGCTAAGTGCTGCCAAAGCTCGGTTATTACTTCACTTTGATGCGCTACTTGCTGGTTTTTTCGCCAAAGGGTAAGTGACTCGCTGCTTTGCTGCGCTTTATGACTGTTGGTAATTTTATAATCGGCTTTTAAATGCTTGGCATCAATATCACATTGCGAGGCAAAGCTACTTGTACTCACAAGCGTGGCAATTATTAATAACGCTTTTTTCATTTAGCTATCTCTTATTTATATTTCAGGTTTATGGCAATAACATAACGATTATAAATGTCAGTTTAATGACAAAAACCCCGCACAGTATGCGGGGTTTTTATTTAGATATATTTAACTAAATTTATAACTAGCCGGTATTTATTGCGCTAGTTTTTCGTCTGCTGTTTTTACAAAGTCAGCGGCAAAGTCCATTACATGGAATAAAAAGCTTTGCTCGTTTGTGCCTGTTACCAAGTGTGCACCTGGTCCCATTGCATAAACACCTACGTCTTCACCGGCATGTGTTTCAGAGCCCATTGGTACCAGTGCTTCTTGATGAAAACCAGGTGTTGTTGTATCAACATCTGTTAAATCAACACGCCCTGTAACAGGTGCAAACGCGTAACCTGCATCGGCATCAGTCTCGCTACCTAGGTTTCTAAAGCCACCACCATTGGTGTAACCAACCGTTGTATAAGGCATATCGTCGGCAGCTAAGCTTGGCTCAGTTGCACCTACTGCAACCACTTTACCTAAAATTGGGTTACCGCGTTTAGGGTAACCAGCAATGGTAAATACATGGCTGTGATCGGCAGTTACAACTATTAATGTTTCTTCTGGGTTGGTGTTTTCCATCGCCACTTTAACGGCTTTGGCAAGCTCAATTGTGTCGTTTAACGCGTTATAAGCGTTACCCGCATGATGCGCGTGGTCAATTCGACCCGACTCAACCGTTAAGAAAAAACCTTGCTCGTTGTTATCAAGTACGTTTATTGCTTTTTCGGTCATTTGTGAAAGCGAAGGCTCGCCTGCAACATCGTTTACGCGGTCAGCTTCGTACTGCATGTGGGATTCGTTAAATAAGCCAAACACTTTAGTGGCGTCGTCACTTATTGCATCAAAACCGGTTTGATCCATTACGTACGTGCCATTTGGATATTGCGTTTTCCACTCTGCGGTTAAGTCGCGGTTATCTGTACGATCCCCTTCAACAGCACTTACTGCATCGGCTGAATTAAACGCGGCATCTTTTGGTAAAAAGTGACGACGACCGCCGCCCATTACTACGTCAATACCGTCTACATCAACACCACTAAAGCGTGCTTCTAGGTTGGCTTCAAAGTTAACCAGTTGCGATGCAATGTCTTCACACGTTGCGGCACTTTCTGGCATATCGGAGATATCTTCCCAGTTACGCTCTGCCGATTTAGCATACGTTGCAGCGGGTGTTGCGTGAGTAATACGCGCTGTCGAAATAATCCCTGTTGCTTTGCCTGCAATTTCAGCAAGCTCTAACGAGGTAACAAGTTCGTGCCCTTTGCCTGATGCACAATTACCACGTTCAACCGCTTCATCAATACCAATAACGCCCGCGTCGGTTTTAACGCCCGATGCCATTGCGGTCATAGTGCCTGCCGAATCTGGCGTTTGCGCATCTACGTTGTATGTTTTTACAAAGCCTGAAAAAGGCATAGTTTCAAAGCTTAACTGGTGATCTTCACCCATTTCGCCCTCTAACTGACCCGCTAAAATACGTGCTGCAGTTATGGTAGAAATACCCATACCATCGCCCACAAATAAAATAACGTTTTTAGCTTTGCCTGATTCTGTAACAATGTTGCTACTGGCTGTTTGTGCAGCACCTAATTTTGTTTGTGCTTCACTAAACCACGTATTGCTAGTGAGCGAGGCTAACTGCTCGCTTGTTAACGACGTTGCAGGTGCATTACACACTAAATTAGTTGAATTAACTTCGTTGCTATCTAGCACGTCATTATTATTGGTATCTGCGCCTACTTGCGTCTCTACGCCACCATTAATGCACTGCTCAGAACCCACTGCAATAGCATTATCTACTGCGATAATATTGTTTTCATTTTTGTTATCGTCACTCGAGCAACCTGCTAGCGCGACCATTACTGCCAAAGAAAGTACCGTTAATTTGTTCATGTTAGCCGCCATTATTGCTGAGTTAGTTCAAGAGCTTGATTAATTAAATGAAATACAACGTTTTGTTCAATTACGCCTTGTGCTAGCTGAGCACCAGGACCTTTAGCATGCAAAGATATATCTTCACCTGCATGTGTTTCTGAACCCATTGGTACAGTTGCTTCTTGGTGAAAACCTGGGGTTGTTGTATCAACGCCATTTAGCTCAACACGCCCTGCTACAGCAGCACTTGTGTAGCTTGCATCAGCATCGGTCTCGTCGCCTAGATTTCTAAAACCTAAGCCATTTGCGTAACCTACGGTGGTGTACGGCATATCGTCGGCGGCTAGGCTTGGTGTTGTTTCGCCTACTGCAACTACTTGACCTAAAATTGGATTGCCACGCTTAGGGTAGCCTGCAATAGTAAATACATGGCTGTGATCGGCGGTTACTAAAATAAGGGTTTCTTCTGGATTGGTGTTATCTACCGCTGCTTGCACGGCTTTAGCAAACTCAATGGTGTCGTTAAGCGCGTTGTATGCATTACCCGCATGGTGCGCGTGGTCAATTCGACCCGACTCAACCGTTAAGAAAAATCCGTTATCGTTTTTACCAAGCACTTCAATTGCTTTAGTGGTCATATCGGTAAGCGAAGGCTCGCCCGCTACATCGTTTGCGCGGTCAGCTTCGTATTGCATGTGGGATTCGTTAAATAAACCAAATACTTTAGTTGCGTCATCTGCAATTGAATCAAAGCCTGTTTGATCCATCACGTACGTAGCATCTGGGTATTGTGTTTGCCACTCAGTCACTAGGTTGCGCTCGTCAGTACGGTCGCCTTCTATAGCGCTTACTGCATCTGTTGAGTTAGCCGTTTCGTCTTTTGGTAAAAAGTGACGACGACCGCCACCCATTACAAAATCAAGGCCGTCTACGTCGATACCTACAAATCGTGCTTCTAGGTTTTTTTCAAAGTTAACCAGTTGCGATGCAATGTCTTCACAGCCACCCGTTACGGCATCTTCTGGCATATCTGATACGTCTTCCCAGTTACGGTCAGCCGATTTAGCATACGTTGCAGCAGGGGTTGCATGAGTAATACGTGCTGTAGAAATAATACCGGTAGATAGCCCTTTAATTTCAGCCAATTCGGTCGCGGTAAGAAGCTCGTTACCTGCCACTGTTGAGCACACGCCGCGTTCAATATCTTCGTCTACACCAATAACGCCCACATCGGTTTTTACACCGGAAATAATAGCCGTCATCGTGCCGGCTGAGTCGGGAGTTTGCGCATCTACGTTATACGTTTTAACTTGTGCAGAGTATGGGAACTCTTCAAAACTTAAATAACCTTCTTCGCCAGATTGGTTATTACGCTGCCCTTGTAAAATGCGCGCGGCGGTAAGTGTAGAAATACCCATGCCATCGCCCACAAATAAAATGACGTTTTTAGCTTTAGTGGCTTGTGTAGCCTGCGCTTGTGCTGTTTTTGTTGTTAGTTTAGTTTGCGCAGCGCTATACCAGCTGCTGTCTTTTTGGCTTTGCGGTAGTACATCAGCATGGCTCACTGCGCTAAATGCAAATGTTAGCGCGATTGCCGCAGCGACTTTTTTAATTTTCATCCGTAATTCCCATTGTTTAGTGGTTATTTTTTGAAATGTGTAAACACAAAAAAGATCAACCGCTGCACTATAGAAAACAGATGTGACTGATAAAGGTAATTTTGATGAAAGTAAGATGACTAAACTATTACAAAAATAAGTCACAAAAAAAGCGCAACGTGTTAAACGTTGCGCTTCTAAGGGAAATTATTGAGGGAATTATTGAGGGAATTAAAAACGTGCTTTAAACGATACCCCAAAGTAGCGCTCTGCATCGCGCGGTATTTGGTAACGGAAGTTATCGCCACTGTAGGTAGTTACGTAGCTTTCGTCGGTTAAGTTTTTAGCAATAAGCGATACTCTAAACGCGTCATCTTTAAACGATAAACCCACACTTGCATTTAAAATACCGTAATCTGGTAATAAAGCAGCTGGATTAAATTCGCCTACGTTGTCTGGTAGGTCTGAGTATTGCTCATCGGTGTAAATGTATGAGCTGTTTATGTGTACGTTAAAACCATGGTCGGTTTCAATAAAGTAATCAGCCGTTAGTGAATATTTAAGATCTGGCGAAAATGGGACATCTAAACCTGAGCGGTCAGTACACGAGCCAGCGGCTACCTCTGCCGGACAATTAAACTCGTCAATTTCAGCTTTAATGTAAGCAACACCACCGGTAAGCGTTAGCGACTCTGTTGCAGCCCACATAAAGTCAACTTCAACACCTTGTGTACTTACGTCGCCCGCATTGGTTAAGCGGGTAATACAGGTGCCGTCTGAACAGTCAAAGTTGTTAGCTTGAAAGCCTTCAATTTCGGTTCTGAAAAGAGCCATGTTAAATACAAATTCGCGGCTTGCGTATTTGTAGCCTATTTCATAAGCGTCTGACTCTTCAGGTGCTATTTCGCGGCTGTCGTTATCTGGATTAAAGTTATAATAAATATTAAAACCAGGGCCTTTGTAACCTTGCGAGTAAGTGCCGTATACCATTTGGCCATCGCCTAAATCGTATTGCATACCTAAACGACCCGATACGTTGGTTTCTTCGGCTTTGCCTTCATCATCTGTATTAAGTGTTGCTGGGCGCACGCCTACACCGGTGCGGCCATATACATCGTTACTTACACGGCGATGCGTGTAAGACACTTCATCGTCGGTGTAACGAATACCAAATAAAACGCGTAAATCTTCAGATAAATCGTAGGTACCATCGGCAAAGGCTGCCCAGTTATTAAATTCTGTGCTCATAAAAGCGGTGGCCGATACAATATCGTTTGCGTTACAGCTAATGCCTAGGCCTTGTGTGTAACCTTCTAAATCAGCAAGTGCTGTATCAAGCTCAGCGCCCGATAAGTTATTTTGCGCGTAAAAAGCCATTGCGCTATCAAGCTGGCCAGCATTATTTTGGCAACTTGCATCGCGAGTAAAGTTACGTTGTGAATCCATGTTCCAATAAAATAAGCCGGCAACATAATTAAATGGCCCAGCTAGGTTTGATGTAACTCTAAACTCTTGTGAAAACTGATCCCATTGCTGTGCACCAATATCATGTAACTGAAACGGCGCGCCAAATACCGGCTCACTGCTGTCGCCAGCAATAGAGGTAAAGTCGCCTTCGCGGTATTCTGTGTTATCCCATGAACGCTGTGCAGTAATTGAAGTATACGTATAGTCGCCAATTGTTTTATCAACTTGCACCGAAAATGCGCTATGTTCGTCAATTGTGCGCGACTCGTAGTCATGGTCAACTTTGCGCTGGTCTAGGTCAATATCGGCTACACCATCCACAATGCCGTTACTGTTTGGCGCTGCTTTTGAATCAGGATTACGACCACTTGGCAGGGCTTCTAAATCGGCACAACAGTCGTCATCTGCGTTATAAAACTCAGCTATAAATTTTACGCTTAAGTCGTCCTCTGGCTCATATTTAAATACAGCACGTGCACCTTCGCGGTCATAACCGTTTACTTTTTCGTTGTTGTAAACGTTATCAATGTAACCGTCAAACTTGCCTTTAAATACCGTTAAGCTAGCGGCTAAATCGTCGGTTAAACCGCCGCTTATAACACCTTTAAAACGGTATTCGTTATCTTGATAAAACGAGGTTTCTACGCTGCCGGTTGTGTCGTACGACGGATCTTTAGTGGTAATATTTACCACACCTGCTGAGGCGTTTTTGCCAAATAACGTACCTTGTGGCCCGCGTAATACCTCAATGCGGTCTACGTCGTATAAATCGGCAAATGCTTGACCCGAGCGGCCAAGTACCACGCCATCAACAACAGTTGCCACACTTGGTTCGGCAGCAATACTAAATGAAATAGTACCAATACCGCGCACTGTTAGCGCTGAGTTACGTGTTGTGGTGCCTTTTCTAAAGCTAACCGAAGGAACAAGTGACTGTAAGCCTTCCATGTTATTAGCAAAAGCTGAATTAATTTGATCGCTATTAAGCACCGATACCGCAACAGGTACTTCGTTTAAACTTTGCGTTCTTTTTTGTGAAGTAACGACTATTTTTTCAAATGTATCGTTTTTAGCTGTTTCTGTTTTTTGTTGTTCTTGTTCGGTTTGCTCTTGCTGTGCATGTACCTGCGCGCTAAGCGCTAAACCGGTTGTCATTGCTAACGTGACTGCCAAGCTTAAGACGGACTTTTTAGCTCTCATGTCATTCTCCATATTGTGCGTGTGCTGTGTGGTACCGCGCTAGCAATTGTGTGAGTTGCTAAAAAGCGGTGTCAGTGTGTGATGCTTTCCTTAAAGCTCTTATATCTTATATAAGAGCTTTAAATTTAAACAAACTATCTTACTAATGCAAACATTATGTGAATTAAATGTGATTTAAGTTTGGTATACAGAATATAGCCGCACGTTATGCGGCGTTTTTAGCCCCAATACGCGCCAAGCTATTTTCGTAACGAACCTGCCAACGACGTACACTCCACCAGCTAAGCACTAAAACAGTAGACCAAACAGCAACTAAACTTGGTACAAAGTACACACTGGTTCCACCCACTAATCCGAGCGGCGAAAACAATATATACAAGCTAACAATCAAGCCTACTAATACAATTGCGCAAGGTAATGCGTATTTCCAAGGATTAAGGTCTACCTCGGCTTTGCGTGTAAATTGCCATGGTGTTTTAAGTGGTTTGTAGTAACCAATACCCAGCATTATTGCCAATTCAATTAAGAACAAAATGGCGTAAATATGAATAAAGTTAATGTCTACATCCCATACAAATTTAAGCAAGGTGTAGGCAATAATATGGAATATAATCGCGACTTTAGCGCCCAGTGCAGGCACTTTTCGAGTAAACAAACCAACCAATACAATTGTGATGACCGGAATGTTGTAGAAACCTGTAAACACACGAATAATGTGCCATAAACCTTCAGGTGCAAACATCAATAATGGCGCAGTTATAAACGACAATATGGCAATAACAATACTGGTAATTTTGGCTACTTTTATAAGTTGGCCGTCTGTTACTTTATTTTTTTTCATTGGCTTATAAACGTCTAAGCAAAATAAGGTCGCCGCGCTATTGAGCAATGAATTAAATGAGCTAAATACAGCACCTAGCAATACGGCCAAAAAGAAGCCAGATAAATACTGTGGAAGTACTTCTTTTACCAAATGTGGGTAAGCTAAATCGATAGTTGGCAGGCTTTCGTGTTTATAAAGATGGTAAGCAATAACGCCTGGGATCATCATCATAAACGGTACTAGCACTTTAAAGTACCCTGAAAACAACACCCCTTTTTGACCTTCAACTAAGTTTTTAGCGCCCAATGTACGCTGGATCACATACTGATTAGTGCCCCAATAAAACAAATTAGCTAAGATCATCCCTGTAAAAATAGTGCCAAATGGCACGGGATCATCGCTACTACCAATAGCATTGAGCTTTTCTGTGTCGGTGTTTACTAGGGTGCTTAACCCTTCTGAAAAACTACCATCACCCAATGCAATTAAGCCCAGTGTTGGCACTAAAATACCAATAATTAATAACCCAACACCGTTAATGGTATCTGATACCGCAACCGCCTTTAAACCACCAAATACAGCATAAATAGCCCCAACTGAACCCACTGTAATAATGGTCACAATTAGGCTTGCTTGGTAGCTCATATTTAATAAGGTGGGTACATCAAAAAGTCTAAGTACGGCAATTGATCCTGAGTACAAAACAGAAGGGATCGTTATAAAACAATACCCTACCATAAATAAGATCACCGTCATGCGTCGTACGGTATCGTCAAAACGATCCCGTAAAAATTCAGGTAAGGTAGAAAACGCGCCCGCTAAATAACGAGGCAAAAAGATCAACGCCATAATAATGGTTGAGATCCCTGCGGTTACTTCCCACGCCATTGAGCTTAGGTTGTAACCATAAGCTGAGCCATTAAGGCCAATTAGTTGCTCGGCCGATAAGTTAGTGAGGATCATCGACCCTGCTATAAATGTACCTGTTAACCCACGACCCGCTAAAAAGTAGCCATCTTGGGTGTTAACTTCCCCTTTGGTTTTTTGGTACGAGATATATCCCACCAGCGCCATAAACGCCAAGCACGATAGCAGTGTCATGGTAATGTTCATACCTTCCATCTTGCGCCCCTTTTAGCTTACTTTACTCGGTAAAAAGTAAGCTAATATCTTTATTATTGTGTGTTGTATATGTGTTGTGTGTGTTTTTTATTAAGCCGAGTTTTATTTAGGCCATGCTGTTAATTGGCTCATGTCTTGTTCTGTGTGTTGAACCTCTGGGCCAAGCATTAGGCTGTCGCCTTCGCGTACAAATACTGCCATTTCTTCAAGTGCGAGTGTGTGCTCGTAGTACTTACTCCCTTCGTAAATTTGTTTATCGGGGAAGCGAATCCAATTGCCTTGCGGTAAATAAAACTTAACTTTACCGTTTGGTACTACACACGGCACAACCAGTAATTTTTCACCGCACATAAATTGCTGATCAAAACTATGTGCCAGTACATCATCAGGAAATGCCAATGCCATGGCACGCTGAATCGGCAAGCCTGTTTGCTGCGCTTGCTCTGCACATGTTTGTAAGTACGGAATTAACTGGTAGCGTAATTTAAGTGCTGCAAATACCGCATCACTTGCTTGCTCGGTGTAAGACCACGGTTCGCGAGGACCAATACCGTGTAAGCGCATATGTGCGCTAAATACCGACGCTTGTGCCCAGCGCACGTAAAGTTCTGCGTCGCGGGTGTCTTTGTAAAAACCACCAATGTCAGTTGCAAAAAATGGCCCACCCGACATACCCCACGCTAAACTGCCACGAATGCTTGCCGCTAAACCCTGCCAATCGGCTTGCGGGTCGCCGCCCCACTGTGCAGGAAAACGTTGGCTGCCCGTCCATGCTGAACGGCTAAACAAAAATGTCCCAGTTTTACAGTATTTTTCGGCGGCCTCAAAAACGCAGCGGTTGTACAACATGCTGTAAACGTTGTGCAGCCTAATACCGCTATCACCACTGTGAGATATCATATTGTCGTCTTCTAGCTGCTCGCCAAAATCCGCTTTTATCATATCTACGCCAAGCTCAAACAAAGGCTTATGCGATTCGAGCCAATATTCGTAAGCATCAGGGTGCGTAAAATCTAAAATACCCGATTCTGGCAGCGGCGTAAGTACTTCGCCAAATGGGCTTAAATCCCACTCGTATTGATACGCTTTACCTGTGCGTTTATCTTTTATAAGCCAACCGTTTTCGGCCGCATTAGCAAATAATGGGTTATTTACCGAGATCATCGGGTATTCCCACACACAAATTTTAAAATCCATCGCTTTTAATTCATCAAGCACAGGTTTTGGGTCGGCGTAGCGTGTTGGGTCCCATTCAAATGCAAAGCGGGTGTCGGTGTCTTGCCATGCACGGCCATCAAGAGTAATTACGTCGCACGGCATATTTTTAGCGCGCACTTCGCGGGCAACACTAAGTAATTCGTCAGCATCTTTGTAATACGCTTTTGATAAAATAACACCAAAGCTCCACTGCGGTGGCACCGGTGCAAAACCTGTTAGCTCGCAGTAACGGTTGATGCTTTGGGCAGGTGTTTGTTCTTGATATAAAAATACATCTAGCGCGTCATCTTCAACTAAACATACATATGCACGTTGCGACCAAAGTGCATAACCTACGCCATGAGTTACCGGTGCGGGTGTATGTACAAATAAATTCCAGCCTTCTGGGCTCCATGCATACGGGGTATTTTTATAAGACTTTTCGGCGTTAACACCTAGCGCATCGTGGTTGTATGAACGAATAAGTTGGCCGCGTTTATCAAGCTTGCCCCATTTTTCGCCAAGACCATACACGGCTTCGTCGTAGTTAAGCTCTAGGCTTAATATCCAGCCGTTATCGGTTTTAGCTAGTGGCGGTAAACGGTGCTGGCGTACAAAGTGACCATCAGTTGCTGATTGCTGTACTAGCTCATCGTTTTTATAAAGTTTGAAATGAAAAGGGTCGCTGTAAAATTCTAGGCGGTATTCGCCACCACTTACGCTGTAATCATTATTGTTTTTGCTAAGTGTGAGGGGGTATTCTGATGGGGTTGTGGTTAATATTTTAAATTGCTCGTCATGCGTGGTGCCTGCATTTAAACGTAAGCCAAACTGGCTAATCGTTACGCTAATATCACCAAACTGAGTGGGCAAAACCAGCACATTACCTTGTAACTTTGGCTGTGCGGTTAAGCGTGCTGGCTCTATTGCGTTCCAGTCTGGCTCACGTAATTCAAATGCATTCATGGGAGTTCCTTAACCAATTATTAGTCTTGTATAAGACACAAGTTAAATAATTGTAATCCCCATGTCAACGTAAATAAACTCAAGATGAATTATTTACATCGCGATTTTTAAAATATCCCCGGCGCCGATGTTGCCACCAGCGATATACCACTTAGGCCAAGCAATGCAATTGCTATAATACGTACCCATTTAGCGTCAACGTAGGGCGTTAATTTACGAGCAAAATGCGTAACTAGCAACACTAAAGGAATAGCCGCTGCAATTAAAAACATAATGTCGAGCCCAGGCAAAGTACCAAATAAAGCAATACCTACACGTACTAGTCCACCAATAGTAAATACCGCTAATAACGTACTGCGAATAGCTTCAATAGACCAACTTTGCTTATAACATTGAAACACAAGCGGCGGCCCTGAGGTTGAAAACAACCCACCAAGTAACCCACTTACTCCACCGGCTATTAAAAATGAACGAGGACGACTTTGTTTATTTGTACGCTCGCGGCCAATCAGCATTAAAGCGCAGCAAAGCAAAATGCTTACACCTAAAGCAAAGTTTAAATAGTGTGTTAAATGTGACGACATATATTCAAGTAGTACAAAACCTAACAGCATTAGCGGAATACCGGTATACAACATAAGTTTTAGCTCGGGTACTTTTACCGAACTGCGGTTTTTAACGACCACGGTTGTTGAATTAACTAACCCCAGCAAACTCACTAAAAATGTAGTTGCCGTGAGTGGCAATACATCAAGTAACGTAAAGCTTGCAACCACCAGCAACCCAAAGCCAAACCCGCTAAGAGTTTGCATTACAGTGGCAAGGCTTAGGCACAGCGCCATAAGCAAAATGAGTTCAAAAGAAATACTGAGCACTTTTAATTTCCTAAGGGTGAGCTATTGTAGTGTAACGATTTGTTTTTAGGCATAATGTATATTTTGCGCCTATTAAACATTACAGCAGTAGTTCACGTTTAATTGAGCTAGCGCAAATATGCGTAAAAGGTTTCACCTATGCTATAACTACAGGTGGATTAAATTTAATGGTAAATAATAATGAGTAACTCTATGTTTGATCACAAATTAAGTGGCCCAAGCTTGGCTTTTCAACCACTTTACTTACAAGTGGCTGATTATATTAAACAGCTCATTGTTGAAAGACGTTGGGTACCTGGCGAAGCACTACCAAGCGAATTTCGCCTTGCTGAAGAATTTAACGTAAGCCAAGGTACAGTTCGTAAAGCACTAAACTTATTAACCGACAATAAAATAGTAACTCGTCGCCAAGGCGTTGGTACGTTTGTATCGCAACATACTGCGCAAGATGCCTTATTTAGGTTTTTTCCGTTACAAGCAGACGGTAAAGGTGCCGATTTGCCAAAGGCTGAACTGCTATCGGTTGAGCTTTGTGCAGCGCCAGTTGAAGTAATAGAAGCGTTACAACTCAATAAAAAAGACAAAGTTACCAAGCTTGTTCGTAGGCGTATTCTTGATAACGAATTTTGCATGAGCGAAACTATATACCTACCACAAAGCTACTTTCCTGATATACATCAAAGTAGTGATATTCCGCATACATTGTACCATTACTATCAGACCAAATTTAACCAAACTGTACACAAAACCCAAGACAGTATTAAAGCCGTACTTGCTACAATGGATGATGCCAAAATGCTTGCTATAAAAGCTGGCGATCCACTGCTGTTGGTATCACGCATTACCGAATCAATCGAAGGTAAACGTATTGAATACCGCCAAAGTAAATGCCGTAGCGATCATTACCACTATCAAATTGAACTTGATTAATTAAAAGCGTGTTTAGTGCTAAAAACCCACTTTAGCGCATAATAATTAAATATTTTTTAAAGGCAGCAAACGCTGCCTTTTTGCTGCCTGTAGGTTTTTTAACTGAACCATTTACTGCTTTGCTGTTAACACAGTATTGACACTGTTTGATTCGTATAATAACTTATGTCTTATACAAGACCTAAGTCATTATGCATTTTTAACAGGAATTCCCAATGAGTTCATTAAATAATATCCCTCCAGTAGGGTTCGGTTTATGGAAAGTCGCGCAAGAAGATTGTGCACAAACGGTATACCAAGCCATTAAGGCAGGTTACCGCCATCTTGATTGCGCATCAGACTACGGTAACGAAGAACAAGTAGGCGATGGCATCGCCCAAGCAATAAACGATGGCTTATGTACCCGTGAAGAATTATGGGTAACATCAAAACTGTGGAATACCTTTCATGCACCAGAGCATGTTGGCCTCGCGATTGATAAAACACTGAGTGATTTAAAGCTAGATTACCTAGACTTATACCTAATTCATTTTCCGATTGCGCAAACATTTGTGCCAATAGAAACCCGCTATCCACCAGAGTGGTTTGTTGACCCTACAGCGCAAAACCCACAAATGGAGCTTGCAAAAGTACCACTGTATTTAACGTGGCAAGCAATGGAAGAACAAGTACACAACAACAAAGCAAAACGCATTGGGATATGTAATTACTCAAGCGCACTGCTTCACGACTTAATGACCTACGCAAATATCAAACCCGCTATGTTGCAAATTGAGTCGCACCCTTATTTAACGCAAGAGCGATTAGTAAGACTCGCAAAGCAGTACGATATTCCGGTTACTGCGTTTTCACCACTGGGTGCGCTTTCATACCTTGAGCTAGAAATGGCTGATAAAACTGAATCAGTTCTTGAGCAAAGCGTTGTTAAAGCGGCCGCACACAATCATGGCAAAACGCCAGCACAAGTAGTTCTTCGCTGGGGCGTGCAACGCGGCACTGCCATTATTCCTAAAACCTCAAAACTTGAACGCATGAAAGAAAATCTCACACTGTTTGATTTTGAATTAACAGAGCAAGAAATGGCGCAAATTTCTGCGCTTAACAGTAATCGCCGATTCAACGACCCTGGGCACTTTTGTGAAGCTGCCTTTAACCGCTTTCACCCAATTTACGATTAGGAACATACAATGTCAGCTACCGAAATTAACTACGCCTCAGTGCCAACTCAATTAACATTCGATGATTCGGTTTTTCCGTGCATTGTTGTTAATAACAATAACGCCAGCACCGTTGAAGAAGCGGTAGCTTTCATTCGCGCAAATAAAAGTGAATTGGCTACAAAACTTCGCAGCTCAGGTGCTGTGTTGTTTCGTGGCTTTCCTGTAAATAGCGCCGAAACATTTGATACTTTTTCAGCCGGGTTTGATTATGACAATTTTACTTATAAAGAGTCACTGTCTAACGCGGTACGTATTAATTTTACCGAACGTGTATTTACAGCTAACGAAGCGCCAAAAGATGTAGAAATATACTTACATCACGAAATGGCGCAAACGCCTATTTCGCCAAGTAAATTATTCTTCTTTTGTAAATCGGCCGCAGAAGAAGGCGGTGCAACACCTCTTTGCCGATCAGATAAATTATTTAGTGCATTAAAAGAATACGACAGCAAGCTTGCCCATGACTTTGAACACAAAGGCCTAAAATATACCACCTATATGCCAGCCGCTGACGACGCAACATCAGGCCAAGGCCGAAGCTGGAAAAGTACGCTAAGTGTAGAAACCAAAGACGAAGCACATAATAAATTAACCGAACTTGGTTACGAGTGGGAATGGCTTGAAGACGGCTCACTAAAAGCCGTTACACCAGTACTGCCTGCTGTAGTAACTCTTGAAAACAACGTACAGGTTTTTTATAACCAACTGATTGCCGCTTACATGGGCTGGAAAGGTGTACGCGATAATCCATCAATTGCCATTACCTTTGGTGATGGTAGTGCGATTCCTAAAGTTGGACTTGATAAAATTGTGGAGCTTTCTAAAGTATTTACCTTTGATCTTGCATGGCAAGACGGTGACGTTGCTTTAGTTGATAACGAAATGGCTATGCATGGTCGTCGCCCTTTTACAGGTGAACGTAAGCGCCAAGTATTAGTAGCACTTACCGCAGCTAAAGCGTAATGCAGCGCTTAAGTAGTAAATTAAGCTGTAAAATATCACCTTTATGGCAAGGTGCCAGCATTGCTGCAATGACTGGCCTTGCCGCCTTATTTTTAAGCGAACATTATGGTGCGCCAGCCATGTTGTTTGCTTTGTTACTGGGTATGGCAGTCTCATTTTTGTATCAAAGCGATAGCCCTTGCGCCAAAGGTATCGATTTTACTGGCACCACGATTTTGCGTGTAGGTATAGTACTGCTAGGCACACGCATTGCGCTGGGAGATTTAGTAACACTGGGTTGGCAAACAGCACTTATGTTAGCGGGCGCCATATTTACCACTATTATTTTAGGTGTAGTGCTAGCGCGCGCATTTGGCTTACAAAAACGCTTTGGTGCACTAACAGGTGGCTCGGTTGCTATTTGTGGAGCGTCTGCTGCGCTGGCTATCTCGTCTATTATGCCAAACAGCGAACATAAAGAGCGCGACACCTTATTAACCGTTATTGGCGTAACAGCTATGTCGACCCTTGCTATGATCCTCTACCCTATTGTGGTTAATTATCTTGAGTTTGACGCCCATAATGCAGGCGTATTCTTAGGTGGCACAATACATGATGTAGCCCAGGTAGTGGGTGCAGGTTATTCGGTATCACCAGAGACAGGCGATATAGCAACTCTAACTAAACTTGTACGTGTTGCCATGCTACTACCTGTTGTACTTATTATGATGGTCGTTATTAATCGCTCAAACAAAGAAAAACACGGAGAATTACCTAAAGTACCTGGCTTTTTAATTGGCTTTGTAATACTCATGATAATAAATAGCTGCTTTTCACTTCCTACAATAGTACTTGAAACCGCTAACGAACTTTCGCAGTTCTTTTTAATTGCGGCTATTTCAGCTATAGGAATGAAAACTAATTTAGGAAAGCTTACCGAAGTAGGTATGAAACCCATTATTTTAATTGTGGCTGAAACACTTTGGATTGCATTATTAATACTTGGATTTGTAATTTGGAGCTAATGAATCAAGTTATTTAAGGTATATATCAAAAAAATCAGTAGGTAATTAGGTCATGTTTTAACCACTTAAAACTTGTATTTTACCTACTCTAGAACCGCGTGCTAACACAAACATAAAGCATTGATTAAATTAAAATTAACTTAAATTAAGACGCAAAAAAGATCACCTTAATCATGGCTGGTTAGTTAAAAAACAAACAAACTAATAAAGCACTTACTCTAAAATAAATTTACAATAGGGCTTGGTATATAGCTCAATTTGCTGTTATCCTGCTTGGCATCGGGTTGACAGAAAACCCTATTTATTTGTAAGTACCACGTTGTTTTAGTAATAATCCTTCGCGTTATCCTCAGTTAAATGTATGTTTTCTTCCTGTTAAATTGCCTAATTTAAGGCGCACTTTTATTAATTCTTAGGATACTATTATGTCTAATACTACAACTGGTACAGTTAAATTTTTCAACGAAGCAAAAGGTTTTGGTTTCATCGAGCAAGAATCTGGTCCTGACGTTTTCGCACATTTCAGCGCAATCTCTGGCGACGGTTTTAAAACTTTAGCTGAAGGCCAACGTGTACAGTTTACTGTTACTCAAGGTCAAAAAGGTCCACAAGCTGAAAACATCGTTAGCATCTAATTGCTTTCGTTAAAATGGGTTAGCAATAACCCATTTTGAATACTAGTTTGAAAGAAGTTTTGTTTTATTTGTTAGTACCCCGTTGTTTTAGTAATAATCCT